>DASWHY010000113.1:0-12622 GCA_036397955.1 Thermoanaerobaculia bacterium
CGTGCTATCGTCCTCAGTCCGAAGGGGAAACGCGATGGCGGTCGATCCGGAGCTGCTCGAGATCCTGGTCTGTCCCAAGAGCAAGGGGGAGCTGGAGCTCGTCGAGCTGCCGCAGGAGGTGCGCGGGGCGCTGGTGGAGAAGTACCGCGAGCACTTCCGCGACGAGGAGCCGGTGGTCGAGCAGGGGCTCTACTGCGCCCAGTCCGCGCTGGTCTACCCGATCGTCTCCGACATCCCCATCATGCTGATCGACGAGGCGCTTCCCGCTTCCGTCCTCGGCAAGTAGGCCGCGGCGGCGGTCCGCGCCGCTCACCCACGTGAGAATGCCGGTCGAGCTCGCCCCCCCGCCGCCGGCGCCGCCGGCCGCGGGGCCGCCGCCGGTCGGGCCGGCCGCGCCCGCCGCCGGCGCCGCGCCCCCCTTCGCCGCCCGCCTCGGCTACTGGCTCTTCGCGGCGCACCTCCTCGCCGTTCCGACGCTCGCGATCTCCAACCTCTTCCTCGGCCTCGCGCTCCTGGTCGGGCCGGCGGCGGCGCGCCGGACGCGCGTCCCCTGGCGCGCGCTCGTGCCGCTGACCGTGCCGCTCGGCCTCTACCTCCTGCTCCTCCTGGCCTCGATTGCCGGCTCCTACGACGTCCGCACCAGCTTCCGCTCCACGACCGAGCTGTTCAACTTCGCGCCGCTTCTCCTGGCGCCGATCTTCGTGCGCGGCGAGCGGCCGGTGCGGCGGCTGGTCGCCGGCTTCGAGGTCCTGGGCGGGCTCCTCGCCGTCTGGGGGCTGGTGCAGGTGTTCATGGGGCAGGGGGACCTCGACCAGCGCATCCGCGGCCCCTTCTCCCATTGGATGACCTACGCCGGCGTGCTCCTGGTCTGCGACCTCCTCCTGCTGGCCTCGGTCACCGCGCCGCGCGGCTGGCGCAGCCCGTGGCGCTGGGCCGGGCTCGTCCTGGTCAACCTGGCGCTCCTCCAGAGCCTCACCCGCAGCGCCTGGGTGGCGCTGGGGCTGGCGGTGACCGTCCTCCTCCTGGTGCGGGCGCCGAAGCTGCTCCTCGCCTACCCGGCCGTGGCCGCGCTCTTCATCCTGCTGGCGCCGGTGCCGCTGCTCCACCGCATGACCTCGATCGTGGACCTCGACGACATCTCGAACTATGACCGGGTGTGCATGGCCGAGGCGGGCCTGCGCATGATCGCCGACCGGCCGCTCTTCGGCCTCGGGCCGCAGATGGTCGAGCGGCGCTACCCGATCTACCGCACGCCGACGGCGCCGCGCTACACGGTGCCGCACCTGCACAACAACCCGCTGCAGATCGCCGCCGAGCGCGGCCTGCCGGCGCTCGCCGCCGGGCTGGCGCTGATGCTCGCGAGCTTCCTCGTCGCCTTCCGCCGCTACCGCGCCGAGGGGGGGCGGCACGGGCCGCGCGCCGACCTCTACCTGGGGGTGATGCTGGCGCTCCTCGCCTTCAACACGGCCGGTCTCTTCGAGAACAACTGGGGCGACACCGAGGTGCAGCGCGTGGTGCTCTTCGTCCTGGCGATCCCCTTCTGCCTGGCCGCCGCCGAGCGCCCCGGCCCCGCGGCGCCGGCGCCGGCCGCATGAGCGGCACACCCGTTGCAAGCGGCGCCACCCGGGACGACTGGAGAATCAACGATTTGCGCCTCGATCAGCTGCTCGTCGAGCGGGGGCTCTTCCCGTCGCGGGAGCAGGCGCGCCGCGCGGTGATGGCCGGCGTCGTCGAGGTCGAGGGGCGGCGGGTGGACAAGCCGGGGACGGCGGTGGGGGAGGCCGCGCGGATCGAGCTGCTGGCGCGCGAGCCGTTCGTCTCGCGGGCCGGCAGGAAGCTGGCGCACGCGCTCGACCGCTTTTCCGTCGACCCCGCCGGCTGGGTCTGCCTCGACGTCGGGGCGTCCACCGGCGGCTTCACCGACTGTCTCCTCCAGCGCGGCGCGGCGCGCGTCTACGCCGTGGACGTCGGCTACGGCCAGCTCGACCAGCGGCTGCGCCAGGACCCGCGGGTGGTGGTCATGGAGCGGGTCAACGCCCGCCACCTCGCCGCGGACGCCCTCCCCGAGCCGGTGCGGCTCGCCACCTTCGACCTCTCCTTCATCTCGCTCGCCAAGGTGGTGCCCGCGGTCGTGCCGCACGTCGCGCCCGGCGGGCTCCTCCTGCCGCTCGTCAAGCCGCAGTTCGAGGCCGGGCGCGGCGCGGTGGGGAAGGGCGGGATCCTGCGCGACGAAGCGGTGCGCGCGGCGACGGTGCGCTCGACCGCCGAGGCCCTCGCCGGGCTCGGTCTCGAGCTGCTCGGCGTCGAGGACTCCGCGGTGCCCGGCGCCGGCGGCAACCGCGAGGCGTTCGCCCTCCTACGCAAGCCCGAGGACAGCGCGTGAGCCGCCGCCGCCGCTTCGAGAAGATCGGCGTCGTCGCCAAGGTGGCGAGCCGCGACGCCGTGCGCACCGCCCACGAGCTGGCCGAGTGGCTGCGCCGGCGCGGCCTCGAGGTGGCGCTCGACGAGGCGACGCTGCGCGCCCAGGGGGCGCCGCAGGAAGGCGCCTTCGAGCCGGGCGGCGACTACGACCTCGTCGTCGTGCTGGGCGGCGACGGCACCCTCCTCGCCACCGCCCGCACGCTCGCCGAAGGGGTGCCGATCCTCGGCGTCAACCTGGGCAGCCTCGGCTTCTTGACCGAGATCCACCGCGCCGACCTCTACCCGACGCTCGTCCAGGTGCTCTCCGGCCGCTTCGCCACCGAGCAGCGGCGCCTCCTCGACGTCGAGGTGCGGCGCGCCGCCGGCGGCAACGGCCCGTCCTACCGCGTGCTCAACGACGCGGTGATCACCAAGGGGGCGCTGGCGCGCATCATCGAGCTGTCGATCCGCGTGGACGGCAACCTCGTGGCGCGCTACCGCTCGGACGGTCTGATCGTCTCGACGCCCACCGGCTCGACGGCCTACAACCTCTCGGCCGGCGGCCCGATCCTCCATCCGCTGCTGGCGGTGGCGGTGCTGACGCCGATCTGCCCGCACACCCTGTCGCTCCGCCCGCTCGTGGTGCCCGACGGCGCGGCCGTCGAGGTGACGCTCGAGACCCAGCGCGAGGAGGTCTACCTCACCCTCGACGGCCAGGAGGGGACCTCGCTCGGCTGCGGCGACACGGTGAAGGTGACGCGCAGCCGCTCGAAGGTGCGGCTGGTCAAGACCGGCGGCCGCACTTTCTACGACGCCCTGCGCGGCAAGCTCCGCTGGGGCGGGCTGGAGGCGCCGGAGGGGCCGGAGGGGGCGAGCGAGCCGTGAGCGAGCGCGAGGGGCTGCCGCCCGGGCCCCCGCGAGCGGCCGACGAGCCGCCGCCGGAGCCGGCCGCCGAGCAGCTCGCGAGCCTGCCGCCGCGGCCGGTCGGCGGCGGCCCCGGCCGCGTCCGCCGCTGGGTCATCCGTCCGGTGATCTGGGGGCTGCTCTTCCTGGCCCTGGCGGTCACCGCGCTCCTCCTCTTCGCGCAGAGCGAGCTGGCGCACCGGCGCGCGGCGGCCCTGGTCGTGGCGCGGCTCTCCGAGACCCTCGGCCGCCAGGTGCGGGTCGGCGGCGTCGACTACGATCTCTTCCCCCTCGCCTTCGAGCTGCACGACGTGGTGGTGCCCGGCGCCCGCCGCGGCGAGCCCCCGTTCGCGGTCGTGCCGGTGATCCGCATCCAGGCCACCTGGCGCGACCTGCGCAAGCGCGTCCTCCAGCTCGAGCAGATCGAGGTCCTGCAGCCCCGCGTCAACGTCGTCTTCTTCCCCGACGGCACGACGAACGTCCCCTCGCTCCGCGGCCCCCAGGGCGGCAAGCAGCGCTTCGAGGTGCGGATCGGCCGCGTGCTGGTGCAGGACGGCCGGCTGCGCGTCGATCAGCAAGAGCTGCCGCTGGAGCTCGACGCACGCGCCGTCTGGGGCCGGATGGTGGGGCGCGAGCCGGACATCCTCGACGGCCTGGTGACGGCGCAGGCGGTGGTCGTCACCCTCCCCGACGCCCGGCCCTACCGCCTCACCGCCTCGGTCCGCGGCAGCTTCGAGCCGGGCGTGATCCGGATCAGCGCCGGGCGCTTCTCGGCGCCGGAGGTGCGCGGCACGGTGGCCGGCGCCTACGAGTGGGAGGGGGAGAAGAAGTCGCTCGGCCTGGACCTCCAGGCCTCCGGGCTCGCACGCCTCGCCAACGAGCTCGGGTACGCGGAGGAGCCGATCGAGGGGCCGTTCACGACGCACGGGTGGCTGGCGATGGACGGCGTGAGCTGGCGCTTCGCCGGGGCCGTCGAGTCGCCGCAGATCGAGACGCTCGGGCGGGTCTTCCGCGAGGTGACGGCGGACCTGACGGTGGAGCCCGGGTCGGTGGTCGCCGAGAACGCCCACGCCCACTACGCCGACGGCACGGTGCGCGGGACGGTCGTGGTGGACGCCGACGCCGCGACGCCGGAGGGCGCAGGGCAGCCGATCGAGCTGGACCTCGACCTGGCCGGCCTCGATCTCGCGAGCCTCCTCGAGGACCAGGACATGCCGCTCCCGGGCGCGGCGGCGCGGCTGAGCGGGCCGTTCAAGTACCGCTTCCTCTCCGCCGATGCGCTCGCCGGCAGCGGCGCGGCGACCCTGCGGCTCGAGGGGACCGCGGGAGCGGAGCCGCGCGGCCGCCGCGTGCTGCCGATCTCCGGCACGGTCGAGCTGGCGATCGCGGACGGCGTTGTCTCGACCGAGGGCGCCCGGCTGACCGCGCCCGAGCAGACGCTCCTCGCCAGCGGCTCCTACTCCCTGCCGGCCGGCCGCGGCCGCTTCGAGCTGCGGCTCACAACCGGCGACCTCGGGCGGCTGGCGGTGATGGTGCCGGTCGAAGGTGAGCCGCCGGCCTGGCTCCCCACCGCCGGCCGCGGCGAAGCGACGGGCACCCTGGCGATCGCGGACGGCGAATTCACCCTCGCCACGACCCTCGACCTCACCGCCGTCGCGGCGCCGGCCCTGGAAGCCGACCGCCTGACCGGCACCCTGACGTACTCGCCGGAGGCGATCCGCGACCTGCGCCTCACCGCGACGCGCGGCGAAGGCAGCCTGGCGGTGACCGGCACGGTGCCGCTCCCCGACGGCGGCGGCGCCGGGCGGCCGCTGGTGCTGGCGGTGCAGGCCAACTCCTGGCCGCTGGCCGGGGCGGCGGACCTCTTCCCCGGCCTGCCGCCCGTCACCGGCACCGCCACCGGCCAGGTCGATCTGCGCGGCACCGTGGACGACCTCGGCGGCGAGGCGGTGCTGGCGCTCGCCGACCTCACGCTCTCCGGGCACGAGCTCGGGCAGGCGCAGGTGGACGTCGTCTTCTCCGGGCCGGTCGTCACCCTGCGGCGGGCGCAGGTCTTTGCCCCGGCGGGGGAGCTCCTGGCGAGCGGCCGGCTCGACCGCCGCAGCGGTGAGCTGAGCGTCACCGCCGACGCGCCGGCGCTCGACCTCGAGAAGCAGCCGCTGCGCGGGCTGCTGGCGGGCGAGATGTCCGGCACCGTCACCCTGCGCGCCGCCGCCGGCGGCAGGCTGGAGGAGCCGAACGCGCGCCTGTCGCTCACCGGCACCGACCTGCGGCTCGGCGGGCGCTCGCTGCCGGAAGGCAGCACGACGCAGCTCTCGGCGGTCTGGGACGGCCGCCAGCTCACGGCCGAAGGGTCGCTCGCCGGCCTTCTCACCCTTAACGGCGGCGGCCGGCTCGACCGCCGCGGCGCCGAGTTGGCCTTCGCGGTCCAGAGCCACGACCTCGGCGCGATCGCCCGCATCGCCTCGCCGCGGCCGCTGCCGGAGTTCACCGGCCGGCTGGTGGGGGAGCTGCGCGTCGCGGGCGAGTTTGCTGGCGGCGGCCTGCGGGCGCGCCTGACGGTGCCGGAGCTCGCCCTCGCCTACCAGGAGCAGACCCTCGCCAACGTCGAGCCGGTGGTCGTAACCTGGACACCCGAGGCGCTGCGCGTCGAGTCCCTCTACCTGCGCGAGCCGCAGACCGAGAGCGACCTCTTCCTGACCGGCACGATCGGCCTCGGGGCGACGCCCAACCCGCTCGACCTCCGCCTGCAGAGCACGGTCTCGGCGCGCTGGGCCGAGCTGGTCCTGCCGGGCGTCCAGATGTCGGGCTACCTCGACCTCCTCGCCTCGGTGCGCGGCACGACCGACGACCCCGCCCTCGACGGCGTCGGCGAGCTGCGGC
Organism: Thermoanaerobaculia bacterium; assembly: GCA_036397955.1. Taxonomy (GTDB): domain Bacteria; phylum Acidobacteriota; class Thermoanaerobaculia; order Multivoradales; family UBA5704; genus DASUNQ01. The sequence goes on from DASWHY010000113.1 coordinate 6,187, forward strand.
AGGCGCGGCTCATCCTCCCCGAGTTCCCGCACGCCTTCGAGGAGCTGACCGGCACCGTGCTCCTCTACCGCGACGCGGTCGTCCTCGACCGGGTCTCGGCGCGCGTCGCCGGCGGCACCGTCCTCGCTTCCGGCCGCCTCGGCGTCTTCGGCGACGAGCGCGCCGACGCCTACCGCTTCCAGCTCTCGGCCAACGACGTCTCGTTGCGCTACCCGGAGGGGTTCCTGATCCGCGGCGACGCCGAGCTGTCGCTGGTCGGCGGGCAGCGGACGCGCCAGCTCCGCGGCGTCGTGACGCTCGACCGCGCCTACTACCTCCAGGACGTCGAGACCGGCACCTTCCAGCTCCTCCAGCGCGTGCTCCAGCGCGAGCGGCTGGAGATCGCCGAGACCGACCCGTTCCTCGCCTCGACGCAGCTCAACGTCCAGGTGCTGGGCCCCGAGGCCTTGCGCGTGCGCAACAACGTCGCCGACCTGACCGGCGGGCTGGAGCTGGTGCTGCGCGGCACGCTGGCGGCGCCGGTCGTCGTCGGCGAGGTGGAGCTCGTGCCCGGCGGCAAGCTCGTCTACGCCGACAACGAGTACGAGATCGAGCGCGGGCGGCTGACCTTCAACAACCCCAACCGCATCGATCCGGTGATCGACCTCGTGGCCCGCACCGAAGTGCGCAACTACGACATCCTCCTCTCCCTCTCCGGCACGCTCGAGCGGCTCAACGCCAAGTTCACCTCCGACGAGGGGCTGGCCGACCTCGAGGTCCTGGCGCTCCTCGCCACCGGCAAAGAGTTGGAAGGGGAGGGTCGCCTCTTCGTCCCCGGCCAGCGGCCGGCGGACGCGGAGGGCGGCGCGGGGGCGCGCGGCTTCCTCTACGGCCAGGCCGCCTCGGTGGTCTCGAAGCGGGTCTCGTCGCTCTTCGGCTTCGACCGCTTCCGCATCGACCCGCTCGCCTCCACCGAGACCGGCACGATCGGCGGCGTCCGCCTGACGGTGGGCAAGCGCATCTCGAAGGACCTCTTCGTCACCTACTCGAGCAACCCCGCCGCCTCCGAGGAGTACCTGCTGCGCATCGAGTGGCAGGTGGGCGAGAACGTGGTGCTGGTGCTGACCCGCGACGGCAAGGAGGAGACCTTCGCCGTCGACGCGCAGTGGGAGAAGCGTTTTTGAAGCGGCCCGCCGCGGCGCTCGCAGCGGCGCTGCTGCTGGCGCTCGCCGCGGCGGCGCCGGCGCGAGGACAGGATGCCGCCTCTCCGGCGGCGTCGGCCGCCGTCGAGCCCGAAGAGAAGGGCCCGACGGTGCGCGCGATCGAGATCCGCAGCGAGGCCGCGCTGCCGGAGAAGGAGCGCGAGGAGCTGGGCGCGCTCCTCGCCGTCGAGGTGGGCAAGCCGCTCACCGACGAGCGGGTGCGCCGCACGCTGCGCAACGTGCAGGCGAGCGGCGCGGCCTCCGAGGTGGAGCTCTACACGCGGCCGGCGGAGGGGGAGGACGGAGTGGTCGTCGCCGTCGTCTTGCACCCGATGGTGCGGGTCGAGCGCGTGCTCTTCGAAGGCGAGCTCGGGCTCTCCGAGAGCGAGCTGCGGCGGGTGGTGCCGCAGCGCACGGGGGACCCGCTGATCGAGGACCGCGTGGTGCGCGGCGTCTACGAGGTGCAGGACCTCTTCCGCGAGCGCGGCTACCTCAAGGCCGAGGTGCGCGTGCGGGTGGCCCTCGACGAGCAGACCCGCCGCGCCAACGTCGTCTACCAGATCGCCAGCGGCCCGCGCGCCCGGGTCGGCACGGTCACCTTCCAGGGGGAGACGGCGCCGTTCACCCCGGACAAGCTGATCGAGCGCCTCCAGGCCAAGCCGGGCGAGCCCTACGGCCGCGGCCGCGTGCGCGAGGACGCCGAGCGCCTCCAGACCTGGCTCATCGAGGAGGGCTACCGGACGGCACGGGTGGACCCGCCGCAGGAGAGCCCGCAAGCCGAGGCGGGGCTGGTCCACCTCAGCTATCCGATCGCCGTCGGGCCGCGGGTCGAGCTGCGCGTCGTCGGCGCCGACGTCAAGCGCCTGCGCAAGCAGGGCCTGCTGCCGTTCATGGAGGAGCAGGGGTACGACGAGGCGCTGGTCCTCCAGGCGGCGGCGCGCATCAAGGAGCACTACCAGCGGCAGGGGCACTACAAGGTGCAGGTGGACTGGAAGGAGGAGCGGCAGGAGGGCGTGCTCGACGTCGTCCTCACCATCGTCCCCGGCCCCGAGTACACGCTCCAGGAGGTGGAGTTCACCGGCAACCAGAGCTTCGACGACGAGGCGCTGGAGGACCTGATGACGGTCGGCGAGCGCAGCCTCCTGGCGCTCGGCAGCGGCCGGCTCATCGACGAGGAGCTCGAGGCGGACCTCGAGAACCTGCGCCGCTTCTACGCTCTCCAGGGCTTCGCCGAGGCGGAGGTGGGGCCGCCGGTCGTCTCGGAGCGCGGCCAGGAGCTGCGCCTCGAGATCCCGGTCGTCGAGGGGGTGCGCCGGCGGGTCGGCGCGCTCGACTTCCGCGACGTCCGCGCGCTCGACTTGGGCGACCTGCGCGAGGCGCTGCCGCTCACGGAGCAGGGGCCGTTCCACCCGCTGCTCCTCGACCAGGCGCTCGCCGTGGTGCGCGCCGCCTACGCCGACGCCGGCTACGCCGAGGCGCAGGTCTCGGCGGAGGCCAACTGGAACCCCGACGAGACGGTGGTGGACCTGACGATCGCCGCCATCGAGGGCCCGCAGACGGTGGTCGACCGGGTCATCGTGCGCGGCAACCGGGCGACCGAGAGCGAGGTCATCCGCCGCACCCTCGGCGTCGAGCGCGGCGAGCCGATCAGCGACACCCGCCTCCTCGAGCTGGAGCGCGACCTCTACCAGCTCGGCATCTTCTCGAGCGTCGAGGTCGAGCTGACCCACGCCGGGCTCGGCGGGGCGCGGCGCGACCTGGTGGTGCGGGTCGAGGAGGGCAAGCCGCGGCGGGTGACTTACGGCATCGGCTACGAGTACAACGGCGGCGACCACGAGCAGAGCGGGCCGCGCGGCGGCGTCTCCTTCAGCCACGGCAACCTCTGGGGCAAGGCGGTGAGCCTGCGCGCCGACCTGCGGCTCTCGGAGTTCGACCAGAGCACGCGGCTGATCGTCGACCAGCCCTACGTCTTCCGCTTCGGCGTGCCGCTCACCTCCTCGCTCTTCTACTTCCACGAGACGAAGGACCACTGGGAGGTGGACCGCTACGGCACGCGCTTCGAGACGGTCGAGACCTTCACCGACCGGCGGCTGGGGCTGGCCCTGGACTACCGCGTGGTCGAGACGACGCTCGACCCGGACTTCGGCCTCATCGACGTGGACGAGCGGGACGACCGCCCCTACCAGCTCTCGAGCCTCGTCCCCAGCTTCCTCTGGGACCGGCGCGACGACCCGGTGCTGGCGACCGAGGGGTGGAGCACGCTGGCGCAGCTCCAGTACGCCTTCCCCGCCTTCGGCACCGACGGCGACTTCCTGAAGCTTTTCGTGCAGCAGACGCAGTACCTGCCGCTGGGGCGGGCCGGGGTGGTAGTGGCGAGCGCGCGCGCCGGCGGCATCGAGCCCTTCGCCGAGCTGCCGGAGGACGACCCCGAGCTGCCGGAGGAGCTGCCGTCGAGCGACATCTTCATCGACGAACGCTTCTTCGCCGGCGGCCAGACCACCCACCGCGCCTACGAGAAGGACGACCTGGGGATCCGCGGCGAGACGCTGATCCAGCGGCCGCGCGAGGAGGGCTTCGCCGAGGTCGGCGGCAACGGCCTGTTTCTCTTCAACCTGGAGTACCGCTTCCCCATCGCCGGCGCCTTCGGCGGCACCGTCTTCTACGACGCCGGCAACGTCTGGGCCGACTGGCGGTCGATCGACTGGGGGGAGGTCAAGCAAGGCCTCGGCGTCGGCGTCCGCTACCTCTCCCCCATCGGCCCCCTCCGCCTAGACGCCGGCTGGAAGCTCGACCCCGACGAGGGCGAGAGCCGCGGGCCGGTGCTGCTGATCTCGTTCGGGAACCCGTTCTAGCGATTACTCTTCGGAGAACCAGTTTTCCAGAGCGAGGCCAGGTACGTTCTGGAAGTGGCGGACGTTACGAGTCACGAGCACGAGCTCGTGTACCGATGCCGTCGCGGCGAGGATGGCGTCGGGCACCTCGATCCCCTTGCCGCTCTTGCGCAACGCGGCGCGGAGGTCCGCGGTCGCAAGCGCTACTCGCTCATCGATCGGAAGCCAGATCGGAAGAGGCAGGATCTCGCGCTGCACTTTGCTCCAGACGACGCTGGATTGAGAGTGGATGGCGGCGCCGAAGCGCAGCTCGTAGCGCGTGATCTCGGAAGCGAAGAGCAACGCCGGGTCGGTTGAGAGCAGCCGCCGAACCAGCGGCAGGTGCGGCTGCGGGCGGATCAGCTCGGAGACGACGTTGGTATCGACTAGGAACACGTGCAGGGCAGCGGTCGGACCGTGCTCAAGCAGCGGAGCCGAATGGATCGCGCGCGGCCCAAGACTCCCGCCGAACCTCGTCGAGGGACTGGAAGAACGACTCGTCCTCGATGCCGTCGGGGTTGAGCCAGCCCCCGTCCGGGAGCTGCACGAGCCGGGTCCTCCAGCGCTCCCATGCCCCTCGTCGCCCTTCACCGGTCTGGGTTTCGCCCTCCGCGACGCCAGCCGTGTGCTCGAGCTTTTCGCCTATCGCCTCGGCGACCAAATCGCGGAGTGGCCGGCCCTGCTGGGCAGCAACTGCTTTGGCCTTCCGAAGCAGCAGATCGGGCAGATCGAAGGTCGTCTTCACGGCTGGCAGTATTTACGGCTCAACGGTTCCCGTCAAGCCGCAGCGGCGTTCTAGCGGGTACGCGAGGCGGGGATCGCGGCGGCGGCCTTCAAGACGGCCCGGAGGGCCTTGTTCACGGACTCGTCCGTGGTGAACGCCTCTGCGACGTCTGCATCGAGCCGTACGAGGTTGGTGCCGCAGCGGTACGCCGCGGCGTACTTGCCCCGCACCCCACCTGCCATCTGAGAGAAGTCGTACTCCTCTCGCAGCTCGTCGGTATCGTCAGCCCTCTTCATAGAAGTTCCGCTCCTTCCGAGTCGCCTGCCGCGCACTGATCACTCGGATGGTATCAGCGTCGGCCGTATAGGCCACCACCAGGACGCGCTGCCTTTCCGACATGCCGATGACGACCGCGCTCCTCCGCCAGCGAATGCTCTGGGTGGGGATAGCCCCATCCGAGCGTGTCGCCCAAGACCGTCGCCGCCTCGTTGAAGGACACTCCATGCTTAGCGAGATTCACGGCCGCCTTGGTTTCATCCCACTCGAATCGCATCATGCGGACATCATCCCCGCGCTGGCGACGACCGTGTAGTGGACCACCTCGGGTTCGAACTCGAGGAGGAAGTCGTCGTCTTCGGGGTAGTACTTCGCCTTGAGGACGTCGGCGCCGGCGAAGCCGCGCACGGCTTCCTCCGACTCCCAGAAGGTCACGGTCAGGAAGTGCGTCTCGTCCGCTTCGTCGCGCCGGAGCACGTAGACGCCGAGGTTGCCCGGCGTGGACCGATAGTCCGGGATTGCTCGCGCCGCGACGAACTCCGCGTACGCGTCGCCGCGGTCGCGGCGGGTCCGTCCATGCCAGATCCTGACGAGCATGCTCCAGCCCTCCTATCCGGCCGGCTGCGGTTCCGCGACGCCGAACAGAGTCTTCACCGAAGGCCGCATGAGGACGACGATCGTGAAGATCCCTAGGACCGTCCCCATCGGCATGAACATGCACTCGACGGCGGCGACTACCAGGCAGAAGAAGTAGCGCCGGCGTTGAGCCGGAAGCGCCCGGCCGCGACGACGCAGCCGGCGAAGCACAGCCCGGCGGCGATCCAGACGGCGGAGAACAGGATGAAGAACCAGCCGACGAACGCCGGCGCCGGTTCCTCGCCCGGCTTGTCGAAGCCGCCCAGGACCATCCAGATCCCCATCCCAAGATGGAACAGCGGAAAAGAGCGCGAAGAGCGCGGCGAACCCGGCCATCACGTAGTGGAAGATCGAGAGCCGCCCCGAGGGCCACCCCGAACTGGCTCGGCGTCACTACCGCTAGCGAAGGCGGCGACGAAAAATCTGAAAGGTCGTTCGGTCCAGAATCTTTCGCACTTCAACCGGATCGCCATCATTCTCGATCTCCTGGAGTCGGCGCAGGTCGCCTCTTCCGCCAGCCCAGATCAGTGCGTGGGCAACGACTTCCAACGCGCGAAGCGTCCGCCGCTCTTGCAGCCATGCGAACAGCATTTCGGAAAACTCGTCCCAGGATTCTCCGCGCTTTTGCGAGGAGTTTATCTCGTGGTCGATCGACCACGGACTCCAGTTCTCACTCAAGTAGCGATCAAATCCCTCAAATTGCGCCTCTCTCCCTAACCGTAAGAGCTTCCTCTGTGACGCGGTGAGTC
>DASWHY010000114.1:0-3596 GCA_036397955.1 Thermoanaerobaculia bacterium
GCGCATGGACAACACCTACCTGCTCGACGGCATCAACATCACCAACCCGCACTACGGCGACATCCTGCCCAACGTCACCGAGCTCGACATCGACGAGGTGAGCATCACCCGCGGCGGCGTCACCGCCGAGTTCGGGCGCACGGGCGGGATGGTGGTCAACGCGATCACCAAGTCGGGCACCAACCAGCTCAAGGGCGAGGCGCGGGTCGAGGTCCAGCCGGCCGACTGGACGGCGGACAGCGAGCTCGCGAGCCTGCAGAACACGACCGATCGCGAGGCCTTCGGTCTCGCCTTGGGCGGACCCTTCCTGCGCGACCGCTTCTGGTGGTACGGCTCCTACAGCCAGCCCACCCTGACCGAGACCGACCGCATCAACAACCTGGGCGCCGTGCCCGACCGCGAGGTCTCGACCGACGAGCTCTTCGGCAAGCTCAGCGCCAGCCCGGTCCAGAGCCACACCGTCGTCGCTTCCTACCGCACCCGCGACACGACGACCGAGAACGCCGGCATCGGCTCGAACACCCACCCCTCGGCGGCCAGCGACGACTCGACCGACTACGTGCTGGGCACCGCCGGCTGGACCTGGCTGACCACCCCGAACAGCTTCCTCGAGGTCAAGCTCAACCACAACAAGGAGGAGAACTCGACCGACCCGCGGACCGACAACGGCTACCGGCCGGCCTTCAACGCCGCCCGCCCCGACCTCGTCGGGCGCTTCACCACCACCGCCGACCGCATCATCGGCGGCGCCACCAGCATCGGCCAGATCGTCGGCGGCTCCGACCTGGCGATCAACAACCAGGACTTCACGCGCGACGAGGCCAAGGTCACCTTCCAGACCTTCCAGGAGTGGCTCGGGCGCTCGCACGACCTGCGCTTCGGCGTCACCTACAGCGAGGACGAAGAGCGCCTCGAGCGCCGCGGCAACGGTTGGGGGACGATCACCTGGAACCCCGGGACCCGGCTCTTCACCGCCACCTACGTCTCCACGCAGCCGCCGCACACCGGGCGCGGCGAGGGCTACGGCGTCTTCCTCCAGGACCAGGTGACGATCGGCGACCGCACGACGCTGACCGCCGGGCTCCTGGTCAGCCACGACGACTACTTCGGCGAGGCGCTCGGACCGACCCCCGGCACCAAGCGGGAGAAGAAGATCCTCAGCTTCGACTGGGACCAGCAGATCCAGCCGCGGCTGGGGATCGCCTACGTGCCGCGGCCGGAGGTCGGGGACAAGGTCTTCTTCAACGTCGGCCGCTACTACAACACCGACAACAAGTCGCTGGTGCGCGCCGCCTCGCCGACCCGCATCTTCACCACCCGAGCCACCTTCAACGCCACCGGCGGCCTGGTCTCCGAAGTCCCCGCCGCCAACACCCAGACCAAGACCGTGGACGCCGGGCTCGACCCGCAGTACACCGACGAGCTGCTGCTCGGCTACGCCACGCCGTTCGGCGAGGCGTGGTCGCTGGAGGTGTGGGGGATGTACCGGGAGGTCGGCGACATCATGGAGGACATTTCGCGCGACGGCCTGGGCAACGGCCCGTTCCGCGTCGCCCAGCTCGACGACGCCTACCGCGAGTACCAGGCGGTCACCGTGCAGCTCAACCACGCGCCGCGCGAGCGGTGGATGGGCCTGGCGCTCAACGCCAGCTACACCTGGAGCGAGCTGAAGGGCAACTGGGACATCGACTTCAGCCCCAACGACTCGCCGTTCTACAACTCGTCCTTCATCCACGACGGCCCGGGCGTGCTGATCACCGACAACCGCGACGGCCTGCTGCGCGGCGACCGCACGCACGTGGCGAAGGTCTTCGCCACCATCCGGCCGGCGCCGGCGCTGCCCGAGCTCAAGATCGGCAGCTACGTGCGCTACCAGAGCGGCGGCGCCTGGGAGGCCCGCGGCCTGCCCGACGCCAACGTCTCGTCGAGCTCGCACTTCCGCTACCTCGAGGCGGCGGGCTCGCGGCGGATGGAGGACTGGCTGAACGTCAACCTCCTGACCTCCTACGCCTTCGACCTCGGGCCGGTGGAGCTGGAGGTCGAGGGAGCGGTGAACAACGTCTTCGACGAGCAGGTGGCGCTGCAGGTGGACGACCGGCTGATCGTCGGCCGGGCGGCGGCGCCGAACAACCCCAACTTCGGCGCCGCGACCGACGTCGCGCCGGCGCGGGCGATCGTCCTGACCGGCATCGTCCGGTACTAGCGGCCTGAGGGGGCGGGGGTGCGGCGCCGGCTCCTCCGCCTCGCCTGCCTCGCGCTCCTCGCCGCGTGCGCCACGGCGCCGCGGCGGGGGGCGCCCCCACTCGAGGTCAAGTTCGACCTCAAGATCTCGGGCGGCCGGGTGATCGACGGCACCGGCGCCCCCTGGTTCCGCGCCGACGTCGGGGTGCGCGGCGACACGATCGTCGCCGTCGGCGATCTGTCGGCCGTGCCGGCGGCGGTCGTCCTCGACGCCGCCGGGCAGGCCGTCGCCCCGGGCTTCATCGACCTCCTCGGCTGGTCGCACCAGGCGGCGCTCGTCGACCCCCACCTCGAAGGTAAGGTCCGCCAGGGGGTGACGACCGAGGCGACCGGCGAGGGCTTCTCCCCCGGCCCGCTGACGGCGGCGCAGGCCGCCGAACAGGCCGCCACCCGCTCCGACGGCCTCACCTGGCGCACCCTCGGCGACTTCATGCGCCTCCTCGAGCGGCGCGGCACGGCGCTCAACTTCGCCTTCTTCGTCGGCGCCTCGAACCCGCGCGCGATGGTGCTCGGGCTCGCCGACCGCGACCCCACGCCCGAGGAGATGGCGGCGATGGAGGCGATCGTCGAGCAGGCGATGGGCGACGGCGCGGTCGGCCTCTCGACCTCGCTCATCTACGTGCCGGCGGTCTTCGCCGAGACCGCGGAGATCGTCCGCCTGGCGCGGGTCGCGGCGCGGCACGGCGGCGTCTACTTCACCCACCTGCGCGACGAGGCGGACGAGATCGGCGAGGCGCTCGACGAGGCCTTCCGCATCGGCCGCGAGGCGGCGATCCCCGTCAACGTCTGGCACCTCAAGGTGAGCGGCAAGCAGAACTGGGGGCGGATGCCGGAGGTGGTCGAGAAGATCGAGGCGGCGCGGCGGGAGGGGCTCGACGTCGCCGCCAACGTCTACCCCTACACCGCCTCGGCGACCAGCCTCACGGCGCTGGTGCCGGTGTGGGCGCTCGAAGGCGGCTACAAAGTCTTCCGCGAGCGGCTGCGCGATCCGGCGCAGCGGCAGCGGATCGCGGCCGAGATCCCGACCTCCAACTTCTACCTCCGCGTCGGCGGCGCCGAGGGGGTGCTGGTGACCAGCGTCCCGGCGCCGGAGCTGGCCGCCCACCGCGGGCGGCGGCTGCCGGAGGTGGCGGCGGCGATGGGCGTCGAGCCGGTCGAGGCGCTGCTGCGGCTCTACGAGGCGAGCCCGCACTCGCCCGGCGCGATCTACTTCTCGATGCACGAGGACGACCTGCGCACCGCGCTGCGCCAGCCCTGGGTGTCGCTCGGCGCCGACTCCAGCGCCGTGGTCGGCGCGGCGCGCAACGAGCCCGCCCACCCGCGCGCCTACGGCACCTTCCCGCGCCTCCTCGGCC
>DASWHY010000115.1:0-2880 GCA_036397955.1 Thermoanaerobaculia bacterium
GCCGCGGCTCAGCGCATGAATCACCCGCCGCAACTGGTTCTCATGCTGCTCCTCGCGGCCGGAAGCTGCCGGGCGCAGCCCGCGGCCACGTCCGCGGCCGCGGCGACAGGGCCGCTGTTTCGCCCGGCCAGCGCGGCGGCGGTGGCGCTCGGCGGGGCGCCGGCGCACTTCGCGGTGGGGGACTTCAACGGCGACCGCAAGCCGGACATCGCGGCGGCGCTCGGGGAGGGGGACGCGGTGGCGGTGCTCCTCGGCGACGGGCGCGGTGGCCTCCGCCCGGCGGCGGGCTCGCCGTTCGCGGCCGGCGAGGCGCCGCACCTCTTGGCGCTCGGCGACTTCGACGGCGACGGCAAGCTCGACGCCGCGGCCAGCAGCCATGACAGCAACGCGGTGGTGGTCCTGCTCGGGGACGGCACCGGCGCCCTGCGTCCGGCGCCGGGCTCGCCGTTCACCGCGGTCACGGAGGTCCACCCGCACAACCACGGCTTGATCGCCGCGGACCTCGACGGCGACCGCGCGCTCGACCTCGCCACTTCGAACCAGGATGGCCACAGCGTCGCGGTGCTGCGCGGGGACGGCCGCGGCAGCTTCCGCCCGGCCGCCGGCTCGCCCTTCGCGGTAGGCCGCGGCCCGTACCCGCTGGCGGTCGGAGACGTGAACGGCGACGGCCGGCTGGACCTCGCGACGCCGGACGTACGGTCCGACACGGTGACCGTGCTTCTCGGGCAGGGCGAGGGGGGGTTCGTGCCGGCGCCGGGAAGCCCGCATCGCGTCGTCGCACGCCCATTCTTCGTCCACCTCGGCGACCTGGACGGCGACGGCGTCCTCGACCTCGCCGCGTCGCACGACGACGTGCACACCGTCACCGTGCTCGTGGGGGATGGGCGGGGCGGCTTCCGTGCGGGGCCGGCGGCCGAGACGACCGGCCGCGGTTCGAAGATCGCTGCGGCGGACACCGACCGCGACGGACGGCCGGACCTCTTGCTCGGCGGCGTGGGCGGGGTGCACGTCCTCCTCAACCAGGGAGACGGCCGCTTTCGCCCGGCCCCCGGCTCGCCGGTGGGCTCGGGCGCCGACGCCTGGGCCTGGGCGGCGGCCGACCTCGACGGCGACGGCGCCGCCGACCTCGTGGTGCCGGATCGCGCGGCGCGGGGCCTGGTGGTGCTGCTCGGCAGGCGACCTGGGAGCCGAGCCCGCCCCTAGGCCGCGGGCTGCCGCCGCCAGGTGAAGACCTTGAGCGGCGGCAGGTTGCGCAGGACGGTGCGCACGTCGGGGGGCCCGAAGAGGGGATCGGCGAAGCGGCGCACGTCGCTCACCAACTGGTAGGCCACGAAGCGGCCGTGCGGCGGCAGCGCGCGGCGCACGGCCTCCAGCGTGCGGCGGCTGGTCCGATCGTCCATCGCCGCGAAAGGGATCCCGGAGACGACGAGGTCCGCCTGCCCCTCGCCGGCGGCGGCGAGGGCGCGGGCGATCTCCTCGGCGTCCCCGGCCCAGACGGTGAGACGCGGGTCGCGCAGGGTCTCGCGCAGCCGGCGGACGAAGTGGGGGTTGCGCTCGATGCCGATGAGCCGGCTGCCGGCCGGCATGCGGCGGAGGAGCTCGCGGGTGATCGCGCCGGTGCCGGGGCCGAGCTCGACGACCACGGCGGCGCGCTCGGCGGCGCCGGACTCGGCGACGCGCGCCCCCAGCGCCGGCGAGCTCGGCAGCACCGACGCCACCTCTTTCGGCCGCAACAGGAAGCCGCGCAGGAAATCGAGGTGCCCCGGCCCGCTCGCCTGCGGCTGGCGCCCGTTGCCCTTCATCGCACCCTCCCCTCGTCGCGCCGGAGGCCGGATGCACCTTGCCTGCCAGGGGGCCGCACCTCCCAGACGTCCACCCGCCGCCGGTTACCGCTGAACAGCCCGGTGTGGGCGTAGGTGATGCTCTCGCCGAAGACGGCGCGGACCTCGTAGCGGCGTGCCACCCGCTCGCGGGCGTGCGGGCCAGGCGGCCGCCAGCCGTCGAGCCGCAGCGCGCCGCCGAGGTAGAAGCGGTATTTGCCCGAGCGCAGCGCCTCTCGGGCCGCGGGCCAGGGAGCGACCCGCACCCGGGCGGGGAGCCGCCGCAGCTCGCTGGGCAGGACCGCCAGCTCCTCCGACACCAGCACGCGGTCGCCCGGCCGCAGGCGCGGCGCGAGCCAGGCGAGCGCCTCCGTCCGGGAGTCTCGCGCCTGCCATCGCCCCTGGGCGTACTGCACGGCGGGAGGCCCGAGGACGAAGATCAGCGCCAGCGCCACGGCGGCGCTCCAGGCCCGGCGCGGCCCCGGCAGTCGCCCGACGAGCCGGGCGAGCGCCAGGGCGGCGAGCACCGCCGCCGGCGCCACCAGCGGCAGCAGGTTGCGGAACGGTTGGAACGGAAAGCGGGCGGCGAGCCCGACGAAGGCCGCGCCGTAGACCGCCCAGCCGACGACGCGGCGCGCCAGGCGCCGGTCGGCGAGGGCGACGACGAGCCCGGCCGCGGCGAGGAGCAGGAAGGGCCAGCCCAGCTCCGGCGCCGCCAGCGGCTGGTCCCATTCCGCGTGGCGCACCGCCTGCGGCCAGAAGCGCACCGACGCTTGCGGCCCGCCGTACCAGATCTTCAGCCACTGCCAGGCGGCGCGCACCCCCGCCGGCCGCAGCACGAACGCGGGCATGGCGGCGACGGCGACGAGCACCGCGCCGGCGCCGCCGGCGGCGAGGAGCAGGAGCTTGCGGCGGAGGGCGAAGGGGGCGAGGAGGACGGCGACGCCGAAGGCGATCCCCACCAAGCCGCCGGTGTACTTCGAGGCGAGCGCGAGCCCGCCCATCGCGCCGGCCAGCGCCGCGGCGGCGGCGGTGGGGCGCGGGCTGGTCACCAGCCGGT
>DASWHY010000116.1:0-2945 GCA_036397955.1 Thermoanaerobaculia bacterium
TTCCAGGGCTCGGCGTGGACGGCCTGGCAGCGCAGGCGCTTGCGGGCGTTGTCCTCGGCGCTCTCGGGGATCGGAGCGCCACAGCGCGGGCAGCGTCCCGACAGTCCGATGAAGCCGTGGCCGAGCTTGGCCGCCTCGCGGCTCAGGACGTAGAGCTCGAATCCGCCGCCGGCGGGGGCGGGCTCATCCAGGGCCGGCAGGTCCGAGAGAGTGCGCAGGACGCGCACCTGGGCCGAAGGGACCACCGCGGCGGCCTGGTCGGTCCACGACTGCAGCAGGTGCGGTGGGCAGACCACCAGGGCGCGATGCACCCGTGGGAGCCGTGAGGCATCGAGCCCGACGCGGGTCAGCTCGGCGCAGGTGCGGGCGTGGTCGACGCCCGAGAGGGCGGCGGCCACGTAGAGGGCCATCGTGGTCTTGCCGGTGCCGACCTCGGAGACGAGCTGGGGGTTCTTGCCCAGGGCCAGGAGCTTGAGGGCCGCCTGGATCGCCTGGCGCTGGCACTCGTAGGGCGTGCGCGCCAGCTCCGGCAGCGCGATCTGGTCGCCTTCGCGCACCGGCGAGTGCAGCGGCGGGAACTGCCGCGCCATCAGCGCCGTCAGCGAGCCGCTGTAGGAGTCCAGGATGTCGGCGGTGTTGAAGTCCTCGAGCCGGCGGGCCGCGCTCGGCTCGCTGCCGGGCCGGGGCTCGAAGAAGCCGTAGCGGTCCAGGCGCAGGGCATGGAGCCGCAGCTTGGGCTGCTCGACGTGGACCGTGCCGGTGACCTCGCCGTCCTTGTTGGTGCGCTCCTCGACCTGGACGAGATCGCGGGTGTAGACGCCCTTGACCAGGATCGGCGGGAAGCGTCCGGGATCGTTGGCCTCGAGGCGGTGGCCGTTGAAGTGGCCGGCGGCGAGCGCCAGGGCCAAGTGCGCGGGCTTGGGTGGCAGCGCCGTGGGGAACTGCCGCCCGATGAGGTCGCCGATCTCGAGGTCTGTGCCCACGCTCAGGCCGTCCCAGGGACGGAAGGCCTCGGCGGTGCCGCGGTGATCGAAGGACGCCGCGATCAGATTGAGGCCGTAGTCGCCGGCCGGGACGACGAGCGGGTCTGCCGCGCGCTCGGGAAGGGGTGCGAGGCTGCCGCCGGCCGCTGCCCAGCGCTCGATGCGTTCGCGCACGTCGCCGGCGCCGGGCAGCTCGCCGGCAAGGCGGCGGGCGACCAGGACGCACTGGCGGAAGTCGCCGAATTCCGGATCCGGGAAGCGGAAGACCCGGTGGTCCGTGAAGCCTTGCGCCAGCGTCGCGGCCGACGCGGCGAGCGAGGCCACGGGGACGAGGAGCATCAGGGCGCCGCCGGGCGCCAGGGCGTCCTGGAAGCGGCGCAGGAAGCGCTCCTCGAGACGGCCGAAGGCCGGATCCGTGTCATAGGGCGGGTTGAGGAAGAGCAGCGAAGCGCCGTGATCGCTCGGCCGCCAGAGGAGCGTGAAGGCGTCGGCGTGGAGCCGCTGGTCCCGCCAGCTCAGGCGCCCCGCCAGAGCGGTGGCGCGGGACTCCTCCATCTCGCAGGCGGCGATGGTCGCCACACCGACGTCCTCGAACCACGCGCGGCGCAGGGCCGCAATGGCCTCGCCTTCACCGGCGCAGGGGTCCAGCAGCAGGTGCTGAGCGCCGGAGCGCCTGGACTCAGGCCGCGTCCAGGAGATCAAAGAGGCTAAGCTGCCGAATAGCCGGGACGGGGTTGGGTAGTAGCCGGCGACGGCTTGCGATTCGATGCGTGCCATGGGGAACCTCGCTCTCGTAGTAGGTGGTCGTTTCGCGACGCAGGAACTCCTCGAACGTCGCGTGGTCGACGTCGACGAGCGCCGCCAGCTCGAGGCCGACGAGCTCGTCGGGGTAGACGAAGAGCCGTCCGGGGTTGCGGGGATAGCCCGAGGGCTTCAGGAACCAGGGCTGCTCCTGCGCGGCCCGGTAGAGCCGGCGGTGGAAGGCCGGATCGCTGAGGATCGGCAGCGGCGTGCGGCGGTCCAGGAACGCCGCGAAGGAGCCGGCGAGTACGAGCTCGCGGCGCTCCTCCTCGGGGAAGCCACGCAGGGCGCCGGATGCCACCTGGCGCTCGACCCACCAGGTCGGGGGCGCCCACACGAAGCTCACCCGCTCACCCAGGAGCCCCGGATCGAGCTCGAAGAGCTCGGGGAGGAAAGCGGTCACGATCGTCGTGCGGGCGCGGCGCTGGAAGACGAAGCGGTGGCCGGAGGTCTTGAGGACCTCAATGGCCCCTTCGTTGTGGCCGTAGCCGTTGCCGACGACGGCGCGGCGCCCGGTGCGCAGGTTGGCGGTGAAGGCCCGCGCCTCCTGGTCGGTGGCGGCGAAGGCCAGGTAGACCGGCCGGCTCGCCTTATCGGTGGTGCCGCAGTCCCACAGGGCGTTGGCCGAAAGGTAGTTGAAGAGGAAGGCGCGGAAGGTCCGGCCCTTCGTCGCCTTCGGCGGCGCGATGGTCAGCGTGTAGGCCATGTCCTCGTCTCCGGGAAACGGAGTGATCGAAAGGCGGGCGGCGCCCTGCGCGCCGCCCGCGCGCCCTCACTCGCCCTTCGCCTCGCGCCGGGCCTTGACGTCGAGGAACTCGACGTCGGAGGCGTGGATCTCAGTGGTCTTGACGACCCGGCGGTGCGTGGCGTCCTCGTCCACCCACCGGTGGGTCCGCAGCACGCCGGCGACCGCGACGCGGTCGCCCTTGGCGAGCTGCCGGCAGCTCTTCGCGAGACCGTTCCAGCACACGATCGTCGGCCAGTCGACGCGCTCCTGGCGCTCCCCGTCCTTCGTGAACGAGGTGACGGTGTGCCTGTCGGAGTCGATGTCGGCTCTGCGTCGCGGGGTGCAGTCGACGCTCTTCGAGCTGGGTCGTGTCCCGCAATGGCACCAGACGGACAACTCGACGTCGGCGACGCACGATCTTCGGAGCGGCAAGC
>DASWHY010000117.1:0-5174 GCA_036397955.1 Thermoanaerobaculia bacterium
TGCGCGCGCTGCGGAACCTCCTCCGAGCCGCTCGGAAAGGGTTCCCGGCGCTCCGCAACCTGTTCCCCGGCCCGCGCAACCCATTCCCACGCTCCGGGAAAAGGTTCCGAAGCCGCCGCAGGACGTTCCGCGCCTCCCGCAGGCCATTGGGCGCCGCGCGCCGGCCGGTCGCCGCCGCTCGGCGGGCGTCGCGGAGCGTCGCACCTTCAATCCCCAACGAACGAAAGGCTTCGCCGGCGGCTACCTCGCCACGCTCTGGCTCGACCCTCTGAAGCCGGAGCGCGCCGACCACCGCGCCGGCGAGAACGGCGGCGCACGCGAGGACGCAGGCCCGGGCGCGACGGACGGGGCGGGTCGTGAAGGGTCAGTGGCAGCGTTTTTCCTCTGGCCTCAGAGAGGTCGGCTCTCAACGAAGCAGGCGCCGGAGCAGCTCGGGGGAAGCCCGGAAATTCGTCGCCGCCAGTCTGGCGAGTACCGCCGGAAGGTCGACTCGACCTTGCCGTGCGGCGACGTCGAGGACCGCCAAGGTTCCCATCAGTGGAAGCCCGAGATTACGCGCCACTTTGCGGGCAGCTCGATCGTCGAGCAAGAGGAAGTCGGAGTTGAGGGCCATACCGAGAGCGATGACCTCCGCCTCGCCGCGGTGAAGACGGGGAGCCGCTGGCAGAGAGCTGATGTCCGGCGCGCTGCTCAGATGGAGCCACGCAGGAGGAGCGTCGAGCCACGACGCGACCGTTTCCGGTGTCCTTGGGCGCGTGAGCTCATCGGCGACCGCTGGCGGGATCCAGACCTCGTCGAACAACGACCCGAGAAGGTCACCCTCTCCAACCAAGACCAAATAGCTGAGGGGGGAGGTGTCGGAGACCGCGATCACCGACCGGTCTTGTCGCGGAAGCTCCGGACGTCCTCCTCGAGGTCTTGGGCGGTGTACTGGAGGAACGCGCCAGCCCGCTTGAGAAAGCCGTCGAGCTCGTGTCGGGAAGCGATCCCGAGAACCTCCTGCACCTCGGCCGATGTCAGGAGGCCCTGTCGGTACGCGTCGGCCGCGAGAGCTTCCAGCGCGTGGCGGGGAAGGTCCTGCCACGACGCTCTCAGCCGATCGGCGACGGAGTCGGGGACTTGGAAGGAGATTTCCATGGCTCAGGCTCCTGCCTGTTCGGAGCTAGCCTACACCGCGTCTAGCGTTCCTCGCCCGGCACCAACCCCAGCTCCTTCGCCCTTCGCCTTACCTGGTAGGCCTCTTTGACCTCCTGGAAGCTGAAGCGCTCCTCGCGCCAGGGGTCGCCGTAGGTGTGGTAGCCATTCTCCTCCCAGAAGCCGCGGCGGTCGGCGTCGAGGAGCTCGAAGCCGCTCACCCACTTGGCGCTCTTCCAGGCGTAGAGGTGGGGGACGACGAGCCGCGCCGGGCCGCCGTGCTCGACGGCGAGCGGCGCGCCGCGCCAGGTGTCGGCCACCAGCGCGCGCTCGGAGAGGAAGTCCTCGAGCGGGAGGTTCGTGGTGTAGCCGCCGTAGCAATGGACGAGGACGTGCGAGGCCTCGGGCCGCAGCCGCGCCCGGCGCAGCAGCTCGCGCGTGGCCACGCCCTCCCAGGCGTTGTCGAGAGTGGAGAAGCGGGTGACGCAGTGGAAGTCGGCCACGACGCGCACGCGCGGCAGCGCCTGAAACTCCTCCCATGTCCACGCCAGCTCCTCTTCGACCAGGCCGGAGAGGCGGAGCGTCCACTCGCTTAGATCGACGTGCGGCTCCGGGCCGTAGGTGAGCACCGGCCACTTCTCGGTGACGTACTGGCCGGGCGGCACCCGCTCGCCGCCGGTGCGGACGCTGTCGTCCATGGCGCCGGAGGATAGAAGAAAGGCTCTGGCCCTGCTCTTGCAGTGCGCCCCCATCGACGCGTGACCGCGTGGCCTTCCTGCCACGACGCTCCACGGGAGGGTTGCACCGGGTATGAACTGCCATCTCGTGATCTCCCCCCGCCACCTCCACGCCATCGGCCGCCACGCCGCCATGACGTACCCCGGCGAGTGCTGCGGCGTCCTCATCGGCCGCCCGCATCGCAACGGCCTAGAGAAGGTCTTCGTCGAGCGGATCCTGGCGGTGCAGCCGGCCGACGGCGGCGGCGAGGGTCAGGTCGCCGATCCGGTCCCGGCCGAGACCCACGCCGCCGCCGCGCACGAGGCGCGGGCGCTGGGGATGGAGGTCGTGGGCTACTACCTGGCGCGCGCCGGCGGGACGGCGACGCCGAGCGAGCTGGAGCTCGAGACCCTGCGCCCGGGCATGAGCTACCTGCTCACCGCGATCTCCGCCGGCCAGGTGGTGGAGACGCGCGCCTGGCGGCTCTCCTCCGACCGGCAGGGCCTCGAGGAGGAGGCGGTCGAGGCCGCGCTGGTGGCGCCGCTGCCGCGGCCGGAGACGCTGATCGAGAAGAAGGCGGGCTGAGCCCCGCGCCCTCGCCGCGGCGCCCCTTGCCCCCGCGGCCGTCCTCTGTTAGCTTGGGAGGTGGAAGCTCCCTCTCTCCGGTTCCTCTCTCTCCATGACGCAGGTTGAGGACGAGACCTCGCCCGCCGGCGGCCAGGGCCCGCGCCGGCTCCTCGATCTCATCGGCCGCACGCCGCTCCTCGACCTCTCGCACTTGACCGGGACGCCGCGCGTCCGCCTCTACGCCAAGGCCGAGCTCGCCAACCCCGGCGGCTCGGTCAAGGACCGGCCGGCGCTCGCCATGGTCGAGGACGCCGTCCGCCGCGGGCTCCTCGCGCCGGGCGGCCCGCGCCGCCTCCTCGATTCCACCTCCGGCAACACGGGGATCGCCTACGCCATGATCGGTGCCGCGCTCGGCATCCCGGTCACGCTCTGCCTGCCGGCCAACGCCAGCCCGGAGCGCAAGCGCATCCTCGCCGCCTACGGCGTCGAGCTGCGGCTGACCGATCCGCTGACCGGGAGCGACGGCGCCATCCTCGAGGCCCGCCGCCTCGCCGCCGCCGAGCCCGACCGCTACGCCTACCTCGACCAGTACTCCAACCCCGAGAACTGGCGCGCCCACTACCGCTCGACCGGCCCCGAGATCTGGGCGCAGACCGGCGGCCGCCTCACCCACTTCGTCGCCGGCCTGGGGACCAGCGGCACGTTCATGGGTGTGGGGCGCTGCCTGCGCGAGCGGGCGCCCGCGGTGCGCCTGATCTCGGTCGAGCCCGACAGTGCCTTCCACGGCCTCGAGGGGATGAAGCACATGGCCTCCGCGATCGTGCCGCCGATCTACGACCCGGCGCTCGCCGACGAGGCCTGGGAGGTGACGACCGAGGCGGCGCACGCCATGGTGCGCCGGCTGGCGCGCGAGGCCGGCGTGCTGGCCGGGATCTCCTCCGGCGCCAACGTGGCGGCGGCGCTGCGCCTGGCGGCGCGGCTCGCCGCCGAGGACGACGGCGGCGGCGAGGGTGCTACGCTGGTCACGGTCCTCTGCGACGGCGCCGACAAGTACCTGTCCGAGCGCTTCTGGGAGGAGCCCGCGAGCCCGCCATGACCTGCCTCGTCGTCGTGCCTTCCGACCTCGCCGCCATCGAGCGGCAAGCCGCCGCGGCCTACCCCGAGGAGTGCTGCGGCATCCTGCTCGGCAAGGCCGAGGGCGGGAGGATGGTGGTCGAGCGGATCGTGCCGGCCGACAACGAGCGGCAGGAGAGCCGCGGCAACCGCTTCGTCATCGGTCCGGAGACGGTGCTCGCGGCGCAGCGCGCGGCGCGCGCGGAGGAGTTGGAGATCGTCGGCTACTACCACTCGCACCCCGACCACCCGGCGCAGCCGAGCGAGTTCGACCGCGAGAACGCCTGGCCGGGGGTGTCGTACCTGATCGTGGCGGTGGCGCACGGCAAGCCCTCCGAGGTGCGGAGCTGGCGCCTCGCCGACGACCGCTCCGCCTTCGTCGAAGAGCCGATCGAGCGCCTGTCGGAGGAGAGGGCCGCCGCCGGCCCGCCGGTCCGCGAGCGGAGCGAGAGCGCTCCCTAGGAGAGCCCCATGCCGATCATCCACATACCGACCCCGCTCCGCCGCTTCACCGGCGAGCAGGGGGAGATCGAGGTCGAGGGGGCGACGGTCGAGGAGGCGCTGCGCGACCTCGTCCGCCGCCACCCGGCGCTCGAGCGCCACCTCTACACCGACGACGGGCGGCTGCGCAGCTTCGTCAACGTCTTCGTCAACGACGAGGACGTGCGCTACCTCGCCGCGCGCGAGCGGTCGCCGGTGGCGCAAGGGGACGCGCTCTCGATCGTGCCTTCGATTGCCGGCGGCGTGGCGGCCGAGCCGCCGGCGGCGGCCGCCGGCCTTCCCGAGCTCGAGCCCTCCGAGATCCGCCACTACAGCCGCCACCTCATCATGCCGGAGGTGGGGACGGCGGGGCAGCGGCGGCTCAAGGCCTCGCGCGTCCTGCTCATCGGCGCGGGCGGGCTGGGCTCGCCGCTCGGCCTCTACCTGGCGGCGGCCGGCGTCGGCAGGCTCGGGCTCGTCGATTTCGACGTCGTGGACGAGTCGAACCTCCACCGCCAGGTGCTCTACGGCCGCTCGGACGTCGGCCGCCCGAAGATCCAGGCGGCGCTCGAGCGCCTCCACGACGTCAACCCGCACGTCAACCTCGTGCCGCACGAGACGCGCCTCACCTCGGCCAACGCCCTCGAGCTCTTCGCCGACTACGACATCGTGGTGGACGGCACCGACAATTTCCCCACCCGCTACCTGGTCAACGACGCCTGCGTCCTCGCCGGCAAGCCGAACGTCTACGGCTCGATCTTCCGCTTCGAGGGGCAGGTCTCGATCTTCTGGGGGGCGCGCGGCCCCTGCTACCGCTGTCTCTTCCCCGAGCCGCCGCCGCCGGGGCTGGTGCCGTCCTGCGCCGAGGGCGGCGTCCTCGGCGTGCTGCCCGGGATCATCGGCGCGCTGCAGGCCAACGAGGTGGTGAAGCTCGTCGTCGGCGTGGGGGAGCCGCTGATCGGCCGCCTCCTCCTCTTCGACGCCCTCAAGCTCCGCTTCCGCGAGCTCAAGCTGCGCAAGGACCCCGCCTGCCCGGTCTGCTCCGAGCACCCGACGCAGCGCGGCCTGATCGACTACGAGCAGTTCTGCGGCGTCGCGCCGCAGCCGGAGGCGATGGGAGACGACTTCGACGTCCAGGCCGAGGAGCTCAAGCGCTGGCTCGA
>DASWHY010000118.1:0-1527 GCA_036397955.1 Thermoanaerobaculia bacterium
CACCGTCCGCTGCGGCAGGAACACGATGTCGCAGGAGGACATCGACCGCGGCATCGTCAACATCGAGATCGGCTTCGCGCCGCTGCGTCCCGCCGAGTTCGTGTTCATCCGGATCGGGCAGTGGCGTGGCGCCCGCACCCGCCCTCACCAGCCGATCCCGTAGTCCTCGCCGTGATCGCTGGAGCCGCCCCACATCGTGCCGTGGACGTGGTCGAGGAGGATGGCGTTGATCGGGCCCGAGGTCCGCTCCTCGACCTCGACCGCGTAGCCCATCCGCGCGAGCTGGTCGCGCACCCAATGGGGCGTGCTGGCGTGGACCGTCAGCCGCCCGGGCTCGACCGCGTGGTCACCGAAGGAGCTGCGCATCTGGTAGCTGGTGATGTTGGGCCCCTCGGCCGCTTCCTGCACGTTCATGCCGAACTCGACGACGTCGAGGAAGAACTGCAGGAGGTTTTGGTCCTGGGTGTCGCCCCCCTGGACGGCGAAGGCCAGCCAGGGGCGGCCGTCCTTGAGCGCCAGGGTCGGCGTCAGGGTGACGCGCGGCCGCCGCCCCGGCGCGAGGACGTTGAACGGGTTCTCCGCCGGGTCGAGGACGAAGCTCTGCATGCGCTGCGAGAGGCCGACGCCGGTCTTGCCGGCGATGGTGGCGGGGATCCAGCCGCCGGAAGGCGTCATCGACACCACCCACCCCTCGGCGTCCGCCGCGACGACCGAGGTTGTGCCGGCGCGGAAGGCCTCGTCGGCGCGCCGCCGGTCGAGCCGGGCCGCGCCCTGGACGGGCTGCGTCCACTCCTCCCCGCCGCGCGGCCTCCCCCACCGCTCCAGCAGCTCGCGGTAGGGGTTCGCCGTCGTCCCCGCGAACGGGTAGGGATCGCCCGGCCCGATCGCCGGGTCGTTCTTCTCCCAGTCGATCGTCTGCCGCCGCGCCGCCGCGTACTCCTTCGACAGCAGGCCGCGCACCGGCTCCTCCGGCGGCGCGTAGGGGTCGCCGTAGTAGAAGTCGCGGTCGGCGAAGGCCAGGCTCATCGCCTGGTAGAGCGTGTGGACGTAGCGCGCGCTGTTGAGCCCCATCCCGCGCAGGTCGAGCGGCTCGAGGAGGTTGAGCGCCTGGAGGAGCGCCGGTCCTTGGGTCCAGGTGGTGAGCTTGTAAACTTCGATCTCTTTGTAAGTCGTCTTGACCGGCTCCTCCAGCTTGACCTCCCAGCGCGCCAGGTCCTCGGCCGTGATCAGCCCCCCCTGCTCCTGCGTGCCGCGCACCAGCTCGGCGGCGATGTCCCCTTTGTAGAAGCGGTCGTAGGCGGCCTGGATCGCCGCCTGGCGCGACTTGCCGGCGGCGAGCGCCTGGCGCTCGGCCTCGATCAGCTTGCGCAGCGTGGCGGCGAGCTCCGGCTGCTTGAAGACCTCGCCGGCGCGCGGCGCCTCGCGCGGCTCGCCGAGGTGCGGCAGGAGCGTGGCGCGCGAGTACGGCCACTCCTTGAGGCGCGCCTTGTCGCGCTCGATGCGGTCGGCGAGCTGCTGCTCGATCGG
>DASWHY010000119.1:0-3305 GCA_036397955.1 Thermoanaerobaculia bacterium
CATCTTCTCGTAGAAGCGGCGGAACCAGCGGGTCTTCTTGGCGAGGAGCACCGGCAGGACGACCAAGTAGAAGCCGACGAGGAGGATCCCCGGCAGCTCGCGGATGAACCAGTTGCCGGGCAGGCCGGTGCCCAGCATGCGGACCCAGAAGTACTCCGAGAGGTCCACGTTGACCAGCGGCTCGACCTTGTTGACGTCCCAGAACTCGTAGGGGCCGAAGAAGTTCCAGTTGGGGCCGCGGAGGAAGGTGCCGATGACGATCATCTGCGTCCAGAGCAGCAGCCAGCCGAAGAGGAAGAGCGCGATCTCCACCCGCCGCTCGCGGAAGGTGAAGTAGCCGTTGCCCTTGGGATTGGTGTCGATGTAGGGGATCGCCATGAGCCCGAGGATGATCAAGCTGGGGAGCACCACGCCCGCCATCCAGGGGTCGTAGTAGACGAGCATCTCCTGCAGCCCCAGGAAGTACCAGGGCGCCTTCGACGGGTTGGGGGCGATCGAGGGGTTGGCCGGCTCCTCGAGCGGCGCCTTCAAGACGATCGACCAGACCGTCAGCGCCACCGTCAGCACCACCATGAAGATGAACTCGGAGAAAACCAGGTCGGGCCAGGTGAAGATCCGGTCCTCGACCTCGGTCGATTCGAACGTCGGGTCGCCGCGCGCCGTCAGGTCGTCGTTGCGGTGCGCCTTGTACATGGCGAACCAGACGAAGAAGCCGACCAGGAAGACCATCATCACGATCGGCACGTTGTCGGGCTTGGCGACGACCGCGAAGAAGTCCTCGTCGAGCATCGAGAGCAGCAGGAAGACCACGCCGACCGCCAGCGCGATCAGCCCCCCGCGCTTCGTCCACAGCGACCGCGACCAGAGCATCAGGCCGAAGAGGCCGAGCGACAGGGTGAACGACCACCAGGGATAGGAGATCGCGTTGATCGCGTCCTTGAGGAAGTCCATACGCTAGACCGGGCCCGAGATGCCGCCATCCTTGCGCACGCGCCAGAAGTGGACGGCGATCAAGAACGCGGCGACGAGCGGGATGCCGACGCAGTGGAGGACGTAGAAGCGGATCAGGGTGCCGCCGCCGATGGTGCGGCCGGCGATGAGCGCGAAGCGGGCGTCGCTGCCGACGTGGATCAGCTTCTGTCCGCCGAGCGACAGCAGCGCGGCGCCGGGCCCTTCGTGACCTAAGAGCGGTGTGGCGCGCGCCATGTTCGAGCCGACGGTGATCGCCCAGATGGCGAGCTGGTCCCAGGGCAGCAGGTACCCCGTGAAGGAGAGCAGGAGCGTCAACACCAGCAGGATGACGCCGATGTTCCAGTTGAACTCGCGCGGCGGCTTGTAGGAGCCGGTCATGAAGACGCGGAACATGTGCAGCCAGACGGCGATGACCATGGCGTGCGCGCCCCAGCGGTGGAGCTCGCGCATGATGCCGAAGGCCAGCGCCTCGCGCAGGTCGAGCATGTCGACGTAGGCGTATTCGACGGTGGGGCGGTAGTAGAACATCAGCAGCAGGCCGGTGATCGTCTCCACCAGGAAGAGGAAGAACGCCGTCCCCCCCATGCACCAGGTGTAGCTCATCCGGATGCCCGACTTCTTGACCTTGATCGGGTGCAGGTGGAGCACCACGTTGCCGAGCATCGCCAACGCGCGCTTGCGGTTGTCGGTGGGGATGCCGACGCGGAAGATCGAGCGCCAGATCTGCGACTTGGTGATGCTTTTGCCGAGCTTTCCGGCCATTGAGCCCTCGCGAGTCGTCCTGGTCCTTCAGGCGTGGTCTAGGCGACCGGGATGTAGGAGCTGGGGTCGTCCCACTGTCCCATCTCCCACTGGTACTTCTGCGCCTTGTCGACGACGATCTGGCCGTCGTCGGGGCTGATGAAGATGCGCGCCCGCTCGAGCGGCCGCGGGGTGGGTCCCTCGAAGTTGATGCCGTTCTTGTAGTAGCCGCTGCCGTGGCAGGGGCACTTGAACTTGTTCTGGGTCGAGAGCCAGGCCGGCGGGCAGCCGAGGTGGGTGCAGATGGCGATGAGCGAGAAGATGCGCCCGCCGTCGTTGACGATCCAGACGCCGAACTGATCGACGAAGCGGGTGTCGACGACGCCCACCGGGAAGTCTTCGGGCTTGCCGACCTTGAAGCTGGTGGGCGGCTCGTAGAGGACGTTGGGGAACATGAAGCGGGTCATCGCCGTGACGCAGCCGCCGATCGCCGCCGCGAACCCGACCCACGCCACCGCCGCCCAGGAGAACTCGCGGCGGGTGACCTCGCCGGCGGGGGCGGCGGCGGGCGCGGCGGTCTTCTTCGACGGTCCGAAGGCGCTCTGGTCGGGAGGGGTCGGCTGCTTCTTGGCGAGCGGGACGGGGGCGCGGGCCGCGGCGGCGGGTTCGACAGCCGCTCCGGCTTCGGGAGCGGCCGGACCCTCGCCTGCGGGCGCCGGGCCGTCCTGGATTTCGTCAGCCATGTTGCCCCTTTCGCGGTGCGACGGGTGGCCGGTGGAAGCGGACTCTTTCTATGCGGAGCCGCCCGGCCGCGTCAAGAGCCCGAAGAGCTGCGCGCGTTCCCCTCAACGCTCGCGCGCCGCGGCCGCCCGGCGCGCCGCGATCGCCGCCTGACGGACCTTCAAGCTGGGATCTTCCTGCTCGAGGCGCGCGAAGATCGGCTGCGCCTCGGGGCCGCCGACCGCGGCGAGCGCGCGCACCGCCGAGACCATCGCCTCCTCCTGCTGCTCGGGCGTGATGCCGGGCACCTGCGCGAGGAGCCGGCGGTCGAGCATGGCCTCGAGCACCGGCCCGCCGGCGGCGCTGCCCAAGCGGGCGAGGGCGAGGGCGGCGTTCCAGCGCACGTCGGCGACCGAGTCCTCGAGCCGCGCGGCGAGGGCGGGGACCGCGGCGCGGTCGCCGAGCTCGCCGAGCGCGAAGGCGGCGGTCTTGCGCACGCCGGGGTCGTCGGAAGCGAGCGCGGCCTCCAGCGGCTCGCGCGCCGAGAGGTGGCCGAGGGCGCCCAGCGCCCAGATGGCGTAGATGCGGGTCCTGTCGTCCGGGTCGTCGAGGGCGGAGACGAGGAGCGGCACGGCCGCCGGGTCGCGCGTCCGCCCCAGCACCAGCGCCAGGTACTGGCGCATCTCCGGGTCGCGCGTCTCGACGAAGAGCCGCCGCACCTCGGCCTCGGCCCCCGGCGCGTCGGCGAGCGCGCGCGGATCGGCGACCAGGATCTTCGACAGCTCGTACGCCGCCTGCACCCGCCGCGGCTTCCACCAGGACTGGAGGTCGTTCAAGTAGTCGGAGGTGGCCTGCCGGTCGTAGGCGATCCA
>DASWHY010000120.1:0-15245 GCA_036397955.1 Thermoanaerobaculia bacterium
CACCGGCCGCCCGCGCCGTGAGCGCTATTGGCTACTCATCGAGCTCGGAGACACCGAGATCTGCAAGACGTACCCCGGCCTCGACGAGGACCTCTACATCACGGCGGAAGCCGAAGCCTTCGTCAAATGGCACGCCGGCCACCTCACCTGGGCCCAAGCCACCCGCGGGGGCCGCATCCAACTCGACGGCCTCCCGTCGCTGGTAAGAGCCTTCCCAACCTGGAACGCCCGCAGCATGTTCGCCCACATCAGGCCGGTCTCCCGCACCGCCACGAGCCCCGCAGGCTGACAACCTGGACGCGGCCTTTACCCGATTCGCGAGGGTTGAATTCGCCGGCGGGCTACCTGGGACCTCGACCTCCTCGGACGCGGAGCAAGGGGGGTCGCGGACGTCGCGGCCGTGGTGCGAGACCTCTGCGCGGTGCCCGCCGACGACGGGATCGAGTTCGACCCGGCGTCCGTCGTGGCCGAGAAGCTCGAAGCCATGGTCTCGCTCGGAGTGACCAACAGCCGGATGAAGGACTTCTATGATCTCCAGTGGCTCGCCAAGTCGGCGGAGTTCGATGGTCCGACGCTGGCTCGGGCGATCCGGGCGACCTTCGAGCGCCGGCGCACGGCGCTGCCCGACGGCGAGCCCCTGGTGCTGGCGCCGGGATTCATGACGGCGCCCGAGCGGCAAAGGCAGTGGCGCGCGTTCCTGCGGAGAGGACGGCTCGACGCGCCCGAGGATGCCGGCGAGCTGACCGAAGACCTCCGCCGGTTCCTCCTGCCCGTCCTCGCCGCCGCGGCGCGGGGCGGCCCGTACGAGGCGCGCTGGCGTCCGGGCGGACCATGGATGGCGGAGGAGGGAGGCAAGTCCTTAGTCGAAGGGGGCTAGTCAGCATGAGTATCTACGCGACCCTTTGGGCCCTCCAGTTCCCGCGCCACGGCGACCTTCTCGCCGATCAAGGCTGGATCGAGGTCACGGCGCAGGGAGTGCCGGCGCACGTCGGCAGCCCTACTCCCGGATGCGGCTATGAGGGCGGAGATCCCTACGCCGATTTCCTGCCGCCAGCGGTTGCATGCGGGACTGACGAAACCGGTTTACGCGCGGTCGTGTTCGTCACCCCGGAGACGAAGAAGGGCACCCCGAGGAGCGGTCAGGAGTATGCCCACCCGCTCCTGGTGCGCACCGGGGAAGAGTACGAAAGGTCCTCGTTCGCCGAGCTGCACGAACACGTCTGCAGGGCGCTACGAGGAAGCCGGCCGCGCGCCATCCTGCGACTGCTCGCGCCGGACGGCAGCATTCGGGTCGTGTACGAGGACGGTAGCGATCGAGTGCTGCAGCCTCCGGACAGGCCGGTGTGACTCGGAGCTCTCATAGGCCGACGTGGCTACGCGGTCGTCGAGGCGACGGCGGTCGAACGGGCTCTCAGGAAGGCGCGCAGGATGGTGAAGAAGGCCTTTCGCTGCTCCAGATAGACCACGTGGCCGGCCCCCTCCAGCACCTCGAAGCGGGTGTCCGGGAGGATGCCGCAGATCTGCCGCTGCTGCCACAGCGGGATCGCCCGGTCCTGCGCGCCCGCGATCAGCAGGGTGGGGGTCCGCACCGCGCGATAGGCGGGGAGGTTCGCCTCGAGGGCAGCGAAGAACGGGTCCTGCGCCTCGGTGAGCCGCACCAGGCAGTAGGTGCGGTCGCGGTAGCGCTCGTGGAAGCGCTGGCGCATCGCCTCCAGCGCGGCGGGCTCGGTCTGCCGCAGGAAGGGCTCGCCGAAGATCTTCTCGTACAGGTAGCGCGTGTAGAGCTCGAAGGCCTCGGGGCCGCCGCGGTAGAACCGCAGCGAGAGGTCCTGGTACATCTCGAACTGCCGCTCGCGGCTGAGCAGGATGCCCGACAGCGTCAGGGTGAACAACCGGTCCTGGTGCAGGCGCCCGAAGTCAAGAGCGATGAAGCCGCCATAGGAGATCCCCATGACGTGCACCCGCGCGACGCCCAGGTGGTCGAGGATGGCGGCGAGGTCGTCGGCGAAGCCGGGGATCGAGTAGGGCTCGTCGGGCGACGACGACTGCCCCTGCCCGAGGTAGTCGTAGAGCAGCACGTCGTGCTGCGGCCGCAGGTCATCGAGGAAGGGGTACCAGGCGCGGGTGTGCATCGCCAGCCCGTTGAGCAGGACCACCGCCTCGGGCTCGCCGTCGCCGAAGTACTCCCACCAGATGCGGTGCGGCCCCCGCTCCAGGTGCCCGCTGCGGCTCGGGGCGGCGCCCAGCGGTGGCAGGGTCATGACGGGAGGTCGTCGAGGAAGGTCAGGGTCTGCTCCACCAGCCAGGCCGGCTGCTCGGCCACCAGGGCGTGGCCGCTGGTGGGGTGCTCGGCGAGGCGGGCGTGGGGAATGGCCGCTGCCACGGCGCGGCCGGCCTCCGGCGCCATGACGCGGTCGTCGCCGGCCACCACCACCAGCACGGGGCAACGGATGTGCGGCAGCTCCGGCCGCAGGTCGAAGCACGCCACGGCGGCGAGCAGATCGTCGAGCGCCGCGAACCAGCTCGCGGGAAACCCGCCGAGTTGCTGCCGCCGCGTCCTCAGCCGGGCCGCGTTCGCCGCCAGGTAGGTCGCGGAGTAGACGCTCTCGACCAGGGCGTCGTGAAAGCTGCCGCGTTCGCCGCCGGCGAGGATGTCCGCGACCACCGGGCGCAGGTCGCGGGCGCCCTGGCGGTTGTCCTCGGCGGCGTGGTCGCTCACGGTGACGGCGATCAGGCTCGCCACCCGCTCCGGGCGGCGCGCCGCCAGCAGGAGACCCACCAGGCCGCCGAACGAGGTGCCGAGGACGTGGACGCGGTCGAGGCCGAGCTGGTCGAGGAGGCCGACGACGTCGTCGACGTTGCCGGAGAGCTCCCGGTGGGCCGGGCCGGCGGTCAGCAGCTGGCCCCGGAAATCGCAGCGCACGAGCGGCAGGCGCTCGGCGAGCGGGGCGGCGCAGGGCTCCCACGACCCGATGCTCATGAAGCCGCCGTTGAGCAGGAGCAGGGGCAGACGGCCGCCGCCGCCCTCGCCCTCGCAGCGGTGCGCCAGGACCGGCTCGGTCATGCCGGGTCGGCCCGCGCTCGCCCGGGCGCGGTCAGCGCTCACCGCGCCCGCCCAGCAGCTGGTCGCGCAACTCGGCCTTGACCACCTTGCCGTAGGCGGTGCGCGGGAGCGCCGCGACGAAGCGGTACTCCCGGGGGACCTTCATGCGGGCGAGTCGCTCGCCGAGGTGCGCCGTCAGGGCCTCGGCCGAGGGCGTCGCGCCCGGCAGCGGCACGACGAAGGCGACGCCGACCTCGCCCCACTTGTCGTCGGGCATGCCGACGACGGCGGCGTCCTGCACCTCGGGGTGGCGCACCAGCTCGGCCTCGATCTCGGCCGGGTAGACGTTGACTCCGCCGCTGATGATCATGTCCTTCCGGCGCCCGGCGACCCAGAAGAAGCCGTCCTCGTCGCGGCGGGCGAGGTCGCCGGAGTGGAACCAGCCGCCGGCGTCGAGGGCGCCGGCGGTGGCCTCCGGGTCGTTCCAGTAGCCCAGCGAGACGTGGGGCCCGCGGAACAGCATCTCGCCGACCTCGCCGGTTGCGACCTCGCGGCCCTCGCCGTCCACCAGGCGCACCTCGGTGAACATCAGCGGCTTGCCGATGGAGCCCAGCTTGCGGCGCGAGTCCTCGGCCGTCATCGCGAAGCAGTTGACCCCCACCTCGGTCATGCCGAACCCCTGCTTGAACACCACCCCGCGGGCCTGGTACGCATCGGCGAGGTAGTGCGGCAGCGGCGCGCCGCCGCTATAGAAGGCGCGCACGCGGGACAGGTCGGTGGCCGCCGCCTCCGGCGCCTCGAGCAGGAGCTTCCAGATCGTCGGCACGCCGAGCACCACGGTCGAGCCTTCGGTCTCGATGGCGCGCCAGATCTCCGCCGGGTCGAAGCCGCGGTGGAGGACGATGGTGCCGCCGACGGTGAAGATCGGCACCAGGAAAGCCATCAACCCCCCGGCGTGGTAGAGGGGGGTGAAGATCGGGCTGACGTCGTCGTCGCGGAGCTGCCAGCAGGCGACCGTGTTGTAGCCGTTCCAGACCACCTGGCGGTGGGGGATCATCACCCCTTTGGGCCGTCCGGTCGTCCCCGAGGTGTAGAGCAGGCAGTAGACGTCCTCGGCGGTGCAGGCGACACGCACGAAGCCCGTGGGGTCGGCCGCGGCGAGCAGCTCGCGGTGGCTCGGGTCGCCGGGGGCGAGGGGGGCGTCGAGGGCGATCCAGCGCGGGACGTCGACCAGCTCGCGCAGGGCGCGCGGGGTGTCGGCGAGCTCCCCGTCGTAGAGCAGCGCGGTGGCGCCGGAGTCGCGGACGACGTGCGCCAGCTCGTGGGCGGTGAGGCGGGTGCCGAGGGTCACCAGGACGATCCCGGCCTTCGGCGCGGCGAAGAACGCCTCGACGTACTCGACCCGGTTGTGGGCCAGGATCGCGACGCGGTCGCCCTTGGCGAGACCCAGCCGCCGCCACGCCACCGCGCAGCGCACGGCGCGCTCGTCGAGCTCACCGTAGGTCAGCCGCTCGCCGCCGGCGACGACCACCAGCGCCGTCTTGTCCGGCGTCAGGCGCGCGCGCTCCCCCAGCAGGTCCGCGTGGGTCACTCGGACGCCTCCGGGGGCGGCAGCGCCAGCACCGCCCGCAGAGCGGCCAGGAAGCGCTCCGTACACTCGGTGTGGGGGGTGTGGCCGCACGCTTCGAGCACGGTCAGGCGAGCCCGCGGCAGCTCCTTCGCCATGCGCCGCGCGTAGTCGAGCGGCATCAGGCGGTCGGAAGCGCCCCAGAGCAGGTCGACCGGCACCGCCACCTCGCCCAGGCGGCCGTCGAGGAGGTGACCCATCAGCCCCGCCGGGTCCTGCAGCATGCGGCCGATGGGCCCGCTGGCGGCCCTTCGCACCACGTCGTCGAGGACCTCGTCGGACAGCGGCGGGCTCGCCGGGTCGCGGACAGCGGCCATCACCCGGCGCGCCGCCTCGCGGTCCGCCGGCGTCAGGCTGAGCCCGGGCGCGGGGACGTTGAGCAGGGCGCCGCCGTTGACCAGCACGATGCGGTCGACGCGCTCGGGGTGGCGGTGCGCGTGGAGCGTCGCCAGCCAGGCGCCGAACGAGTTGCCGACGACGATCGCCCGCCCGTCGAGGGAGAGCAGGTAGGCGTCGAGGCCGGCCACCACCTCCGCCATGCGCAGCGGGCCCGTCGCCGGCTCGCTGTCGCCGTGGCCGGGGAGATCGAGCACGTGGACGGTGTAGCTTCCCGTCAGCGCGGGCGCCACCCCTGCCCACACGCCGGCCTGGTGGCCGCTGCCGTGGAGGAGGACCAGGTGCGGCCCGCGGCCGCCCCGCCAGAGCACCAGCCGGCGACCGGCGGCGTCGACCTCGCGGCGCTCGAGCCCCGCCGCGTCGAGGGCGGCGCGGCTCGCGGCGGCGAGGCGGGCGAGGGGGCCGGGCTCGGCCTGCGCCAGAGCGGCGGCCGGCATCAGCGCCAGTGCGGCGAGACCCCACGCGATCGCCACCGGAGCGCTCGTCATCGCGACTCCCCCGAGGGCGCCCCGGGCGCCGCGGCCATCCGGAAGGCGACGCCGGCCTGGTTGTACCCGACGCCCGAGCCGATGAAGACCACCAGGTCGCCCGGCCCGACCTTTCCCTTCTCCACCGCGTCATGGAACGCCATCCCGAGGCAGGCCGAGCCGGTGTAGCCCTGCTCCTCCATCACCGTGTGGGCGCGCTCGACCGGCAGGCCGAGCTCGTCCATGACGATCCGGATCGACGGCTTGCGTACCTGCGTGAAGACAAACAGGTCGACGTCGTCGAGGGAGAAGTCGCCGTCCGCGGCCAGCCGGCGCGCCAGCCGCGGCCACCCCTCGTGGTTCACCTCCGGCGGGTAACGCCGATGCATCCGCACCTGGGTCCGTCCCGCCGCCACCGCCTCGGCGCTCGCGGGCTCGGCCGTCCCACCCGCGAAGATCCCCCAGTGGCGGGCGTACGAGCCGTCGGCCTGGGTGGCGGCGACGACGAAGCCCGGCTCGCCGAACGCCTCGAGCACCGCCGCTCCGGCCCCGTCGCCGTAGAAGAAGACATTCGGATCGGCGGGGTCGGCGAGCTTGTGCATCATGTAGACGCCGACCACCAGCACGGTGCGGAGGGCGGGGTTGGTCGCCAACCAGCCGGCGGCGGTGGCGAGCCCGGTGGCGAACGAGGCGCAGGCGCAGCCGATGTCGAAGGTGCCGGCGTTGACGGCGCCGAGCTTGTGCTGCACCACCACCGAGGTGGCCGGGGTGAGGTAGTCCGGCGAATCGGTGCCGACGATGAGCAGGCCGACGTCCTCGGGACGGCGGCCGGCGCGCGCCAGCGCCTGCCGCGCCGCCCGCACCGCGAGGTCCGACGCGGCCCAGGTCTCGGGCGCGTACCACCGCTTGCGGATGCCGGTCGAGGCCTCCATCTTGTCGACGAAGCCGGCGAGCTCCGGCACGCCGCCGAAGCGCCGCCGCAGGTCGTCGTTGGAGACCTCGATCTCCGGCAGGTAGCTGCCGGTGGCGACGATGTTGCCGTAACGACGCACGCCCTGATTTTCGCTCAGATCCGGGCGTGGCTCAGGTCCCGTGGACCAGCCCACCGTCCACCGACAGCACCGCCCCGTGGACGAACGACGCGGCGTCCGAGGCCAGCCAGACGTACGCCTCGGCGATGTCGTCGGGGCGGCCCATCCTGCCCATCGGCGTGTGCTGCACCATGGCGGCGAGGACCTTCTCGGGCATCGCCTTGACGATGTCGGTGGCGATGAAGCCGGGGGCGACCACATTGACGCGGATGCCGAACCGTCCCAGCTCGCGCGCCCAGGTGCGCGTCATGTTGATGACGCCGGCCTTGGTCGCTGAGTAGTTGGTCTGGCCGAAGTTGCCGTAGAGGCCCACCACCGACGAGGCGTTGAGGATCACCCCGCCGCCGCGGCGGATCATGTGCGGCACGGCGGCCCGCGTGCAGACGAAGACGCCGCGCAGGTTGACGGCGACGACCTGGTCGAAGGTCTCGTCGCTCATCGTCGAGACGACCTCGCCGTCGCGCCACTTCACGAGCTGGGCGTCGCGCACGATGCCGGCGTTGTTGACGAGGACGTCGACGCCGCCGAAGCGCTCGACGACGGCCGCCATCGCCTCCTCCACGGCGGCCGAGTCGGCGACGTCGACGCGGTCGAAGGAGACCTCGGCACCCGCGCCCTCGAGCTCCGTCACGAGCGCGCGCGCCGTCGGCTCCTGGACGTCCCAGATCGCCACCCGGCAGCCCTCGCGGGCGAACCGGGAGGCGGTGGCGCGGCCGATGCCCGCGCCGCCGCCGGTGACGACGACGGTCTTGCCCTGGAGCCCGGTGTCGATCACGGAACGGCCGCCCGGCTCAGAAGAGGTTGAGCTCGAGGCCGGCAGTCACCGTGCGGGGCGCGCCGTACGAGCCGGTGACCACGCCGAGGGCCGGGATGTTGTAGCCGTTGGTGATGTAGCCCTCGTCGCTCAGGTTGTAGCCGTTGACCTTGACGCCCCAGCGGCCGGTGCCGGAGAACCAGGCGAGCGAGGCGTCGTAGGTGGTGTAGGCCTCCTGCGTCAGGGGCAGGAGCGGCCGCGGTGCCGCCACCGTCGAGCGCGGGTCGCGGCCGCCCTCGTTGGTGAGCACCGAGTCGTCGCGGTAGTTGGCGCCGGCCAGGGCGGTCGCGAGGCCGCCGAAGGCCTCGTGGTTGAACCGCAGGCGGAGGCTGCTGGTGATCTCGGGGGCGTTGGTGATGACCTGGGTATCGACGAAGCGGTCGCGATTGGCGTCGAGGAACTCGTCCGGCTCGGCGTCGAGCCAGCTGACGAAGCCCTGGACGCCGAGCCAGCGCGCCGCAGCCGGCGAGAAGTCGAACTCGACCTCGGCGCCCTTCATGGTCGCGTTGCCGGCGTTGAGGAAGTTGCCGAAGAAGGCGTCGTCGGTGCCGTCGCCGTTGGAGTCGAAGGCAGTGAACGTGCTCACCTGGATGTCCTTGTACTCGCCGTAGAAGGCGGCGGCGTTGAGCACCAGCTGGCGGTCGGCGAGGATCGACTTGACGCCGACCTCGAGCACGTCGAGCACCTCGTCGTCGAACGGCTCGGCGGAGGCCGGGAAAGCCACCGCCTGGGCGCGCACGTTGAAGCCGCCGCTCTTGAAGCCGCGGCTGGCGGTGACGTAGCCCATGACGTCGGGGCTGAAGCGGTAGTCGAGGCCGAGCCTGGGGGCCAGCGAGGTGAAGGTCTTCTCCTTGTCGTAGTCGGCGGCCACCGCGATGACCCGGCTGAAGGTCTCGTCCGCGTAGCCGGCGTTGAACGCGATGCCCCGCTTGGTCTCGCGCGTGCCGCGCAGGCCGAGGTTGAAGGTCAGGCGCTCCGTGAGCTCGTAGCTGCCTTCGCCGAAGACGGCGATCGACTCGGTCAGGGTCCGGCCGTTGGTGGTCCCGAACGACTGGCGGGGGATCCCGCCGAGCACCAGGCCCTTGAGGAAGATGTTCTTGACCAGGCCGCCGGCCTCGCCGTCGAAGTAGTAGGCGCCGAGGACGCCGCTGAGCTTGCCGCCGCCGCCATAGATGAGCTGGAGCTCCTGCGAGGTCTGGTTGTCGAAGTAGGTGGCGGAGACGTCGACGATGGCGCCCGGCGTGGTGTCGAAGTCGATGTTGTTCTTGCTGTCGTTCTCGCGGTAGGCGGTGATCGACTTGAGCTGCCAGGCGTCGCTCAGGTCCCAGCCGATCGTCAGCGCGTAACCCTCGGACCGGGTGCTGTTGATCGGCGCGAGGCCGCTCTGGGTGTCGAAGCGGTCGTCGAGCGGCGGACACGCCGTCCCCCCGAAGACCGGGAAGGGGCAGAACTGGTTGGCCGCCAGGCGCTGATACCCCTTGGGCTCGGCGTCGTCCTCGGTGCGATCGGCGGAGAGCTGGACGGTCACGTCCTCGGTCGGCAACCACTCGAGACCGAGGCGGGCCGCCAGGCTGTCCTTGCTGGAGACGTCGCGACCGGTGAAGCGGTTCTCGCCGAAGCCGTCGCGCTGCAGCGAGGCGACCGCGAGCTTGCCGCGCAGCTTGCCGGGGACCAGGGCACCGCTCACCAGGCCGCGGACCTCCTGGGTGCTGTAGCTGCCGCCGACCACCGATGCCTGAACGCGCAGATCGTCCGTGGGGCGCCGGCTGACGTACTTGATGGCGCCGCCGATGTTGTTCTTGCCGTACAGGGTGCCCTGGGGGCCGCGCAGCACCTCTACCCGCTCGATGTCGTACACGTCGAGGAGAGCGCCCTGGGGGCGCGCCATGAAGACGTCGTCGAGATAGAGGCCGACGCCGGGATCGACCCCCCACAGCGGGTCGGCCTGGCCGACGCCGCGCATGAACGCCGTCAGCGTCGTCGTCTGGTTGCGGCCCTGGTAGATCGACAAGTTGGGAACGTAGCTCTGGAGCGCGCCGATGTCCGGCGCTGCCGTATCCTCGAGCACCTCGCCGGACGTGACGGTCACCGCGACCGGCACCTCCTGCACGTTTTCCTCGCGCTTGCGGGCGGTGACGATGATCTCCTCCTCCGCCCTGCCGGCGGGCTCCTCTTCTTCGGCGGCCTGCTCCGCCGCGGGCGCCTCCTCCTCCTGGGCCAGCGCCGGAGCCGCGGCCAACCACGGCACCAGGCCGATCAGCAGCAGCAGAAGCAGAGCGAGGCCGAGTCCACTACTCCCTGGTTGACGAGAAGTCATGAGATCCCCCTTCGTGGTTGGCCGGTGTCCGGCCGGTCGAGTTTCTGCGCCGTCGCGGGGCGCGGCAGGAGGCCGTAGCGGAACAGCCGGATGAACTCCGAGATCGCCTGCTCGGGGGTCAATCCGAAGTGCATCGGCGCGCCGAAGCACTTCTCCACGGTGAAGAAGTAGAAGAACCAGCGGGTCGCCACCATCACGCCGACCATCGGGTCCACCTCGCCGAGCTGCCCCGCCTGCTGCCGCTCGCGGAAGCGCTCCGCGTAGGTCTGCTGGAACCGCCCCGCCATGCCCGCGTAGAAGGCGCGGATGTGCTCGCCCTGGAACTCGATGACGTCGACGTAGATGAGCAGGATGTAGGGGCGGAAGGCGTCGACGACCTCCTCGATCGCGGACGCCATCTCTTCCAGGTCCTCGGGAAACTCGGCCCGCGCGAAGATCTGGTTGAGCCGGAGGTCCGGGTCCAGGACGCGCTCCCAGTACTGCTCGAGGAGGCGCTGGAAGAGGGCATCCTTGCTCGGGAAGTGGTGGTAGACGTTGCCCACCGAGAGCCCCGCCTCGTCCGCGATCTGGCGCATCGAGGTGGCGCGGAACCCCTGGCTCGAGAAGAGCTTCAGCGCCGCCTCGAGCGTTCGCCCCATGGACGCCTCGGATCTCTCGTGCTGCGGGACTGGCGGCAACGGCGGCTCTCCCCCCAGTTGTAAACCGAACGTTCGCTCGGTATCCTAGCACACATGACGCCGCCGATCGCCACCGCGCCCGAGCCGATCTCCCGTGCGGCGTGGGCCCTGCTCCTCTTCATGACCCTGCTCAACGTGCTCAACCACGTCGACCGCTGGCTGCTCTCCGGCCTGGCGCCGCTGATCATCGCCGAGCTCGGTCTGTCGAAGACCGAGATCGGCCTACTCGTGGGGTTCGGCTTCGTCTTCTTCTACAGCCTGGTCGGCATGTTCCTCGGCGTCGCCGCCGACCGCTGGCCGCGCATCCCGCTGCTCATGGGCGGCGTCGCGCTGTGGAGCGCGATGACCGCGGCGTCCGGCCTGGCGCGCAGCTTCGTCCACCTCGCCATCCCGCGCATCCTCGTCGGCGTCGGCGAGGCGACGCTCACGCCGGCCGCCCTATCGATGCTGGGTGACGCGATCCCGCGCCGGCGGCTGGGGCTCGCCACCGGCGTCTACTACGCCGGCATCCCGCTCGGCACCGCTACCAGCCTGATCGTGGCCGGCTTCGTCGCCCCCCGCTGGGGCTGGCGCGCCTGCTTCTTCGCGCTCGGCACCGTCGGCTTGCTGGCGGTGCTGGCGCTGCGCCTCTTCCGCGAGCCGGCCCGTACCGGCGGCAACGTCGCCGCGGCTCATCCGCCGCTGGGCACGCTGGTGCGCGACTTCGGCCGCGCCCTCGCCGAGCGCAGGCAGCTGCTGCTCGTGCTGGCCGGCGGCTCGTGCCTCGTCTTCGGTGCCGGCGCGGCGCTCCACAACGTCACCTGGCTGGTCGAGGAGCGCGGCTTGCCCTTCGCCCGCGCCGCCTTCATCGCCGGTGTGATGGCGGTGACTGCCGGCTTCCTCGGCAACCTCGCCGGCGGCATGTTCGGCGACTGGCTCGGCCGCCGGGTCCCCAACGGCCGCCTATGGAGCTTGGTGGCGATGACCCTCTTCTTCGTGCCGGCGACCGCCCTGTTCTACCTGCTGCCGGCCGGCACGCCGCTCTTCTTCGTCTGCTGGTTCATCGCCCAGGCGGGCTACTCGTCGTGGTTCGGGCCGCTCTTCGCCGCCATTCAGGAGCTCTCTCCCCAGCACACGCGCTCGACGGTCGTCGCCTTTGCGCTGCTGGTGATGAACCTCCTCGGCGTCGGCCCGGGGCCCCTGATTACCGGGATGATCGGCGACGCGCGCGACCTGACCAGCGGCCTCGTCGCAAGCCTCGGCGTCGTCGCCGCGGCGATCGTGCCCTTCGCCGTCGCGGCGCGCGTCCGGCAGGCGACGGCAGCGCCGGCGGAGGCGGCAGCGACCTGACCGCGCCGGCGCTTACACCTTGCGTACCGGTGCCGGATACCGAGCCAGTTGTGCGTCGCCGGTCACCAGGGTGATGCCTTCGGTCAGCGCCTGGGCCAGCAGCAGGCGATCGAAGGGGTCTTTGTGTAGGGGAGGCAGGCCGTCGATGCTCACCGCGTGCTGGCTGGTGACGGGCAGCTCGACGTAGCCGTTGTCGAGCAAGGCCCGGCGCAGCAGGCGAGGCTCGACTCGGAAGTCTTCGCGTCCCAAGGCGTTCTTGATGGCGATCTCCCACAGGCTGGCGGCGCTGAAGAGCAGCTCATTGCGCTGATTGTTCAAGAGCTTGCGCGCCGCCGCGGTGAGCCGCTCCGGCTGGCCCGCCGCCCAGAGCAGGATCTGGGTGTCGAGCAGGAGCTTCACGCCCCGGTTCCGAACAGGGCCGCGATCTCGGCCTCGCCCATGCGGTCGAAGTCGTCAGGCACGACGATCTCGCCGGCCAGGAACCCTAGCCGCTGCGGCGCTGCCGGAGTACCGAGAGCCGCCACTTTGACCAGCGGCTTGCCCGCCTTGGCGATCACGAACGCTTCGCCCTTGGCGGCCTGATCGACCAGCTTGGAGAGTTGAGTCTTGGCTTCGTGGATGTTGACTGTGACCATGGCGACCTCATCGGACTAAGTTGAACGAACTAAGTCTACCGCGCTGTGCGCACCCCGTCAAACCGGCAATCGAATCGGGGTGTCGAGTCAGGACGGCGGTCTCCCGCCCACTGATCCCGGGCCGACGCCGCCCGCGAACATCGCCGGGTCGTACTCGGGGACGGTCCTCCATCAGAACGGCAGCCCGACCGACCACTGCTACGCCGAGTGGCTGGTCATCGAGACCGGCGGGGCAGGGCACGCTTTCCCGCTGGCGGTGACGGTCAGCCAGCAAGGTTCGCAGATCACCGCCACCACTTCGAGCAGCCAGCTGCCGATGACCTGCGCCGTCGCGGGCACGGTGAGCGGCGTCCTCGTCAACTGGCGCCACACCGACTGCACCCAGCCATGCACGACGTTCGGGCACGCCAAGCTCCCCTGTCCCACCCTGCGCGTCTGCACGGTCGACCAGTCCTTCGCCGGCGAGTTCAGGCAGGGTCGACTGCAGAGCACCTACGACCTGTTCTTGGGACGCCACCGAGCTCGCCTCTGCGGCGCCGCGCGGGCGGGTCCACATCCGGGGGTCGCTCGACGTCTCGATCCGCCCCTAGCTAGCAGCCCGGCCTGACCGGCACTCCCGCCGCCTCCTGGGCCTCGAGCGCGCGGCCCTTGCCTCGATCGACCGCTCGCGGCTGACCCCCGCCGAGCAGCTCAGCTACGACCTCTTACGCCGGAGCTTCGAGATGGGCCTCGACGAGGGCGAGCCGTCCCCCGGCAAGTACCTCCTGGTCAGCCGCCAGGGCAACCGCTTGACCCAGGCGCTCGGCCTTCTCTACTACATGCCCGCCCGCACCGTCGCCGACTACGAGAACATGCTCGCCCGGTTGCGCGGCTTTCCCCGGCTCGTGGAGCAGGGCATCGCCTTGCTCGAGGAGGGCGCGAAGCGCGGCATCACCCCGCCCCGGGTGACCCTCGACGGGGTCGCCGACCAGGTGCTCGCGCCGCTGGCCGACGACCCCCTCCAGAGCCCCACGCTGGAGCCGTTCCAGCGCATCCCCGAGATCGTCCCGGCGGCCGAGCGGGAACGGCTGCGCGGCGAGGCGGCGGAGGTCTTCCGGCGGCAGGTCGAGCCGGCCCTGCGCCGGCTCCACGGCTACCTCGCCAAGAGCTACGTGCCGCGGGCGCGCGAGTCGATCGCGGTGAGCGCGCTGCCGGACGGTCCGGCCTACTACGCCCGCCTGCTGCGCAACTACACGACGACCGACTTGACCCCCGAGCAGATCCACCAGCTCGGCCTCTCCGAGGTGGCGCGGATCCGCAAGGAGATGGACGCGGTCGTCGCGGCCACCGGCTTCGAGGGGAGCTTCGAGGAGTTCTTGGAGTACCTGCGCACCGATCCGCGCTTCTTCTGGGAGCGGCCCGAGGACATGGTCGCGGGCTATCGCGACATCGTCAAGCGCATCGATCCCGAGCTGCCCAAGCTCTTCGGCCGCCTGCCGCGCCTGCCCTACGGCGTCAAGGCGATGGGCGACGACGCGAAGCTGGCGCCCTCGGCCCTCTACGAGAACGGCGCGCTCGCCGCGGGGCGCCCGGGGTGGCTCCTGGTCAACACGTTCGACCTCCGGGCGCGGCCCAAGTGGGCGATGGAGAGCCTGGCGGCGCACGAAGCGGTGCCGGGGCACCACCTCCAGTACGCCCTCGTCGAGGAGCTCGAGGCGCTGCCCGCCTGGCGGCAGTGGGACGTCTACCCGGTCTTCTCGGAAGGGTGGGGGCTCTATGCCGAGACGATCGGCGGCGAGCTCGGGCTCTACCGCGACCCCTACGCGAAGTTCGGCCAGCTCAACAACGAGATGTGGCGGGCGATCCGGCTCGTGGTGGACACCGGCCTGCACGCGCAGGGATGGACCCGCCAGCAGGCGATCGACTACTGCCGCGCCAACTCCGCCAGGACCGACCGCGAGATCGCCAACGAGGTCGACCGCTACATCGCGCACCCGGCAGGTGTGACCTGCTACAAGATCGGCGAGCTCAAGCTCCGCGAGCTGCGCCGCTACGCCGAGAAGGAGCTGGGAGCGGCCTTCGACGTGCGCGCCTTCCACGACCGGGTCCTGGGCAGCGGCCAGCTGCCGCTCGATCTCCTGCAGCAGAGCGTCGAGGCGTGGGTGGCGGCGTCGCGACCGCAGCGAGGCCGACCGGACGGACGCCGATGAATCTCACTCCTGCGACCGGGGCTGAGACGAGGGCGGCACCTTGCCTCGGAGCCGCATGTACGTGACGACGTTGCCGTAGTGCAAGGCGGCGTGGTGCGTGCGGAAGAACAGGACGGCCAGGGCCGGCCGCGGCTTGCCCATGAACTCGACCATGGTCCTCGCCTTGGCGTCCGTCATGTCCGCGTAGGCGCCGTCGCAGTAGGTGAAGGACTCGGCGAGGGCCTTCTGGATGTCGGCCCTGGTCGTCTTGCTCTTCTCGAGGCCGCTCACGGGCTGCGTTTCGCCCTTGACGGCGGCGCAGAACCAGTAGTTGGTGTCGGCGACGTGCGCCAGAAGCTGCCCGAAGCTGCGCACCTCCGGCGTCGGCTTGAACGCGTAGTCCTCCTCGGACATCTGCTCGGCGGCTTTCGTGAACAGGCCCTTGAAGTGGCCAGAGGCGTCAACGGCTGACTTGATCAGCGGGTCCGACTGGCCGGGCTCGGTCTGGGCCGGCAGCGGCGTGGCCGCGAGCGTGAGCGTCGCCAGCATCGCCGCGACCCCGAACGTCTGCGTCATCTTCGACATCGTTTCTCCTCTCCGCCCCAGGGCGTTTTTCGTGCCCTACGGTCATGGAGCGGTTCGGGTTTCCGCCCGGTGGCTACGGGTCAGCGACTTTTCGTA
>DASWHY010000121.1:0-1594 GCA_036397955.1 Thermoanaerobaculia bacterium
TCGGCTAGACTGCCGGCGGCCGCGTGCCGCAAGCCATGGAGCCCGGGGAGACCACGCTCGAGGCGGTGGGGGTGCGCAAGGAGTACCCCGACGGCACCGTCGCGCTGGCGGGGGTGGACCTGGCGGTGCGCCGCGGCGAGACCGTGGCGCTGGTCGGCGAGAGCGGCAGCGGCAAGACCACCCTCCTGCGCTGCTTCAACCGCATGGCCGAGCCCTCCGCCGGCACGGTGCGGGTGGAGGGGCGGCCGGTTGACTCCTTCGACCCGATCGAGCTCCGCCGCCGCACCGGCTACGTGCCGCAGGAGGGCGGGCTCCTCCCCCACTGGACGGTGGCGCGCAACGTCGAGCTGGTCCCCCGCCTCCTCGGCTGGGACGAGGCGCGCCGCGGCGCCCGGACGCGCGAGGCGCTGGCGCTCGTCGGGCTCGACCCCGACCGCCACGGCCCGCGCTACCCGCTCGAGCTCTCCGGCGGCCAGCGCCAGCGCGCCGCCTTCGCCCGCGCCCTCGCCGGCGACCCGCCGGTGCTCCTCCTCGACGAGCCGTTCGGCGCCCTCGACGCGCTGACGCGGCTGGAGCTGCAGCGGCAGTTCCTGGAGCTCAAGGGCCGGGTCGGCAAGACGATGCTCCTCGTGACGCACGACTTGGCCGAGGCCTTCCGCCTCGCCGACCGGGTCGGCGTCATGCGTGCCGGTCGCCTCCTCCAGCTCGCGCCGCCGGCGCAGCTCGCGGCGCGGCCGGCCGATCCCTACGTGCGGGAGCTGCTGGCGCTCGTCGAAGGGCCGGCGGCCGCGGCCGCCGCGCCGCGGGCGGTGGCCGTCTCGTGACCGCGCGCCGCCTCGCCGCCGCCGCGCTCCTCGCCGCTCTCGCCGCCCCGCTCTTCCCGACCCGGGTCTTCGCCGCCTCCGCCGGCCGCGTCGTCGTCGGCTCCAAGAACTTCGAGGAGAGCCGGCTCCTGGCCGAGATGTTCGCGCAGCTCCTCGAAGCCCGCACCGGCCTGGACGTCGAGCGCCGACTCGGCCTCGCCGGCACGCAGGTCTGCTTCGAGGCGCTCAAGAGCGGCGCGATCGACCTCTACCCCGAGTACACCGGCACGGGCCTCGTCACCCTGCTCGGCGAGAAGCCGCGCGGCGGGCCGGCCGAGACCCTGGGGCGCGTGCGCCGCGCCTTCGCCGAGCGCTGGGACCTCGTCTGGCTGCCGAGCCTCGGCTTCGAGAACGCCTTCGAGGTGGCGGTGCGCGGCGACGTGGCGCGCGCCCACCGCCTGCGCACGATCTCCGACCTGGCGCGCGTCGCGCCCGGCCTCTCCGCCGCCTTCGGCTACGAGTTCGTCGAGCGCGAGGACGGCCTCCCCGGCCTGGCGCGCCTCTACGGCCTCCGCTTCGCTGCCGTGCGCCCGATGCAGCACGCCCTCAAGTACGGCGCCGCGGCCGCCGGCGACATCGAGGCGCTCGACGTCTACACGACCGACGGCCGCCTCGCGGTGCAGGACCTCGTCGTGCTGGAGGACGACCGCGGCCTCTTCCCGCCCTACGAGGCGGCGCCGCTGGCGCGCGGCGCGACGCTGCGCCGGCATCCCGAGATGGCGGCCGCCCTC
>DASWHY010000122.1:0-4466 GCA_036397955.1 Thermoanaerobaculia bacterium
AGGGCGGTGACGGCGGCGCGATGCGCCTCCTCGTCGATCCACGCGACCCGCAGGACCGGCACCAGGTCGTGCTGCAGCAGGCGGATCGCGGCGAGTCCCAGGCGGCTCTGGACCAGGGCGAAGGTTTCGACGAGCACGTAGTTGCTCGTGACGAGGTCTTCGTCGGCGCCGAGGAGGCTGCGCAGCGCGGCGGCGGCGGCGGAGTGGTCCTGGTCCGCGCGATCGAGCACCGCGAGCAACGCCGAGGTATCGACGAAGACGCTCACTTCCCGAAGGCCTCGGCCAGATGGCGGTCGTGCTCCCGGGCGACGTCGCCGAGGCCGGAGTTGAAGCGCCCCACGGCGGCCAGGGCGCGCCGCTTGCGCTCTTCACGGCCGATCTCGCCGCGCTCGCGGATCAACTCGTCCACCGCTTGGCGCACCAGCTCCGCCATCGAAGCCCCCTCCTTCGCCGCCAGCTCGCGCAGGGTATCCGCCTGCTCTTCGGTCAGCTGGATCTGCGTCCGCACCATGGCCGCCTCCTCGAAGCCATGTTATCACTCAGCCTGATCTGTAATCGCCGCGTTCCGCGCTCCTTTTGCTCCCTCGGACACCGCCGCGATACCATCCGACGACTCGGAAAGGAACGCCTTTGGACTTCTCGTTCACGCCGGAGCAGCGCGCCATCCAGGAGACGGCGCGGGAGTTCGCGCGGCAGGAGGTGGACCCGCTGGTTGACGAGACCGACGAGAGCCAGCGCTTCCCGCGCGAGGTGATGGCGAAGGCCGGCGAGCTCGGCTTCCTCGGCGTCCTCTTCCCCGAGGAGTACGGCGGCGCGGGGCTCGGCTACGTCGAGTACGTCATCGTCGTCACCGAGCTGTCCAAGGTGGACCCTTCGGTCGGGATCAGCGTCGCCGCCCACAACTCCCTCTGCAGCAACCACATCT
The DNA here is from genome assembly GCA_036397955.1 of Thermoanaerobaculia bacterium. Taxonomy (GTDB): domain Bacteria; phylum Acidobacteriota; class Thermoanaerobaculia; order Multivoradales; family UBA5704; genus DASUNQ01. The sequence goes on from DASWHY010000122.1 coordinate 926, forward strand.
ACCGCTTCGGCACGGACGAGCAGCGGCGTCGCTGGCTCACCCCGCTGGCCAAGGGCGAGAAGATCGGCGCCTGGAGCCTGACCGAGCCGGGCGCCGGCTCCGACGCCGCCGGCACCCGCACCCGCGCCGAGCGGCGCGACGGCGGCTGGGTGCTCAACGGCGCCAAGACCTTCACCACCCACGGCTCGGTGGGCGACGTCTGCGTGGTCTTCGCCGTCACCGACCCGAACGGCGAGCGCAACCGCAACATCTCCGCCTTCGTCCTCGACAAGGGGATGGAGGGCTTCCGCCCGGGCAAGAAGGAGAACAAGCTCGGCATCCGCGCCTCCGACACCGCCGAGGTGGTGATGGAGGACTGCTTCGTCGGCGAGGACCGCCTCCTCGGCGCGCCCGGCGAAGGCTTCCGCCAGGCGATGGAGGTGCTCGACGGCGGCCGCATCTCGATCGCCGCGCTCGGCCTCGGCACCGCGATCGGCGCCTTCGACACCGCCGTCGCCTACGCCAAGGAGCGCGAGCAGTTCGGCCAGCCGATCGCGGCGTTCCAGGCCATCCAGTTCGCGCTCGCCGAGATGGCGACCCGCATCGCCGCCGCCGAGATCTTGACCTACGCCGCCGCCGAGGCGCTCGACCGCGGCCAGAAGGTGACGCGCCTCGCCTCCGAGGCCAAGCTCTACGCCGGCGAGGCCGCGGTCTTCTGCGCCGAGCGCGGCGTGCAGATCCACGGCGGCTACGGCTTCATCAAGGACTACCGCGCCGAGAAGTACTTCCGCGACTGCAAGATCTGCACGATCGGCGAGGGGACGAGCGAGATCCAGCGCCTGGTCATCGCCCGCCAGCTCCTGAAGAGGGGTTGACGGCGGTGGCGGCGCGCGAGGCGGCGCTCGACGCGCTCGTGCCGCGCCTCCTGGCGGGCGAGCCGCGGGCGGTGGCGCGCGCCATCTCGCTGGCCGAGGACGGCGGCGCGGCGCAGCGCGAGCTGATCGGCCGCGTCTACGGCAAGACGGGCCGGGCGCGGGTCGTCGGCGTCACCGGCCCGCCGGGCGCCGGCAAGAGCACTCTCGTCGACCGCTTGGCCCGCCTCGTCCGCACCCGCGGCGAGACGGTCGGCATCCTCGCCGTGGACCCGACGAGCCCCTACACCGGCGGTGCCCTCCTCGGCGACCGCATCCGCATGCAGAAGCTCTACACCGACCCCGGCGTCTTCATCCGCTCGATGGCGACGCGCGGCGCGATGGGCGGGCTCGCCCGCGCCACCCACGATGCCGTGGACGTCCTCGACGCCGCCGGCTTCGACTGGGTGCTGGTCGAGACGGTGGGCGTCGGGCAGGACGAGGTGGACGTGGTGCGCAGCGTCGAGACGGTGGTCGTGGTGACCGTCCCCGGCCTCGGCGACGACATCCAGGCGATCAAGGCCGGGCTGATGGAGATCGCCGACGTCTTCGTCCTCAACAAGGCCGACCGCGACGGCGCGGAGCGGGCCGAGAAGGACCTCCGTTTCATGCTCCACCTGGCCGAGGACGACGGCAACGGCGCGGCCGCCTGGCGGCCGCCGATCGTGCGCACCGTGGCGAGCCGCGACGAGGGGGTGCCGCAGGTGCTCGAGGAGGTCGAGCGGCACCGCGCCTGGCTGGCGGCCAGCGGCGAGCTGGAGAAGCGGCGCCAGGCGCACCTGCGGCTGCGCGTCGAGGCGATCCTCAAGGAGCGGGTGCTGCGCGCCGCCGACCAGGTGCTGGGCGTCGAGCGCGAGGTCGAGCGCGGCTTCGCCGCCCGGCTCGACCCCTACCGCGTCGCCGAGCGGCTGTTCACGGGGGTGCTCGCAGGCGCCCCGGCCGAGGAGCAGGCATGATCCGCAAGCTCGACCACCTCGGCATCGCCGTCCGCTCGATCGCCGAGGGGCGGGCGCTCTACGAGGCGCTGGGGCTCGCCGTCGCGGCGATCGAGGAGGTGCCGGACGAGGGGGTGCGAGTGGCGCTCATCCCCTGCGGCGAGAGCCTGATCGAGCTCCTCGAGCCGCTCGGGCCCGACTCGCCGATCGCCCGCTTCCTGGAGAAGCGCGGCCCCGGCATCCACCACGTCTGCCTCGCGAGCGACGATCTCGCCGGCGACGACGCGCGCCTCCGCGCCGGCGGCTTCGAGGTGCTCCGCCCGGCTCCCACCCGCGGCGCCGGCGGCTGCTGGGTGCAGTTCGTCCATCCGCGCTCGACGGGCGGGGTCCTGATCGAGCTCTCCCAGCCGGGTGCCGGGGAGGAGGCCGCCGCCGGCGGCCCGGCCGCGGCCCTCGACGAGGAGATCCCGTGATCCCGCGCGGCTCGATCGTCATCGTCCACCTGAGCAACCCGACCGAGAAGTTCTGGGGGGTGCTCGAAGGGCTGGAGCTGGTCGGGATGACCCTGCGCGGCATCAACCTCTCGAGCTTCGACGACTGGATGGGGGAGGCGGCGCGCGGCGAGAGGAACCTGGGGCTCTCGACGATGTTCGCGCCGCTCTTCCGCGTTGAGCGGATCTTCCTCGACGAGCCGGTGGGGGAGGTCGAGAGCTACAAGCAGCGCTTCGCGCGGCGGGTCGGCGTGGCGGTCGAGCGCTACCTCGGGATCGGGGACGAGGAGGGGGAGACGGCCGAGGTGCCGTCCTGATCCCTGCCACCCGCTCGGCGCCGGCGCGCCGTTCCGCGCGCGGCGCTCGCGGGCCGCTCGCCGGAGAGGCGGATCGCGAGGTCCCAGGGTGCTGCGGCCGATCTCGCCGCTCGCCTGGATCCCGATCTCGATCCTCTGGTTCGGCGTCGGCGACCTGGCGGCCGTCTTCATCATCTTCCTCGCCTCCTTCCTGCCGCTGGCGATGGCCGCAAGCCACGCGGTGCGCAACATCTCGGCCGTGCACCTCCAGGCCGGGCGCAACTTCCGGCTGCCGCCGGCGGACCTGGTGCGCAAGGTCGTGCTGCCCGCGGTCCTGCCGCAGCTCCTCGTCGCGCTGCGGCTCGCGCTCGGCATCGCCTGGCTGGTCGTGGTGGCGGCGGAGATGATCGCCGTCAACTCCGGGCTCGGCTTCCTGATCGTGGACGCGCGCAACGCCGGCAACCGCTACGACCTCGTCGTCGCCGGCATGGTGCTGATCGGCTTGGTCGGCCTGGCGCTCGACGCCGCGATCCGCCGCCTGGAGCGCCTGCCGGCCCTGCGCTGGGGCTACGCGGAGGCCCGCGCATGATGCCCGTCCCGCGGCCGGACGCGCGGCCGGTCAAGGTGCGGATCGCGGGTCTCTCGATGACCTTCGAGGCCGACGGCAAGCGCGTCGAGGTGCTGCGCGACATCGACCTCGAGGTGCGCGAGGGGGAGCTCGTCTGCCTGCTCGGACCCTCGGGCTGCGGCAAATCGACGCTCCTGAACCTGGTGGGCGGCTTCCTGCGCCCGACGGCGGGGTCGATCGCCATCGACGGCGAGGAGGTGGCCGGGCCCGACCCGCGGCGCATCTTCGTCTTCCAGGAGCGCGGCGTCTTCCCCTGGCTCACCGCCGAAGGCAACATCGGCTTCGGCCTCGGGCGCCTGCC
>DASWHY010000123.1:0-7430 GCA_036397955.1 Thermoanaerobaculia bacterium
GATCGCCACCGCCAGCACCGCCTGCGCCTCCGGCAGGTGGCCGCGCTCGACCAGGACGCGCTCCATGCGGAGCGTCTCCTCCTCCGAGATGGCGAGGTCGGCGTGGGCGACCCGCGCGAGGACGTAGGCGAAGGCGGCGACGTACCGCGCCCGCTCCGGCGGCAGTGCCTCCAGGCGGCGAACGATCTCGCGCACGGTGTCGGTCTCGCCCGCCGGCTCGGCGGGCCGCTTGCGGTCCAGCAGGTCGAGGAAGGACATCGCCGTCGGCAGCGGATCGTAGCACCCGCACCGCAGCGTCGTTGACAGGGCGAGCGATCCCCGTCTACACTCCGTCGCTCCGAAGCGCATTCGCCATCAACGCCCAACACGCCCAACACGAAGGGAGAAGGAATGAAGAGGAATCCTCTGCCGATCCTCGTCCTCGGCTTGGCCCTGGCCCTGAGCGCCGCCCTGAGCCTGGCCGCCCAGGACCAAGTCAGCGAGGACCGGGTGGACGCCTGGTTCGTCGAGCTGGCGAGCCCGCCGACCGCCGACGGGACGAGCCTCGCCACCGTCCAGGCCGAGAAGCGCGCCTTCCGGGCAGCCGCCCGCAAGGCCGGCCTCGGCTACACCGAGCGCTACGCCTTCGACGTCCTGTGGAACGGCCTGTCGGTCAACGTCTCCCGCTCCGAGGTGAGCAAGCTCTCCCGCATCGCCGGGGTCAAGGCGATCTATCCGGTCGTCAGCCTGGCGCTGCCCGAGGTGACGCCGGTCGAGAACCCCGAGCTGGCGACGGCCCTCGCCCAGACCGGGGCCGACGTGGCGCAGAGCGCGCTCGGCCTCTCCGGCGCCGGCGTCAAGGTGGCGGTCATGGACACCGGCGTCGACTACGACCACCCCGACCTGGGCGGCTGCTTCGGCGCCGGCTGCCGGGTCGCGGTCGGCCACGACTTCGTCGGCGACGCCTACAACAACGACTCCACCTCCCCCGGCTACAGCCCGGTCCCGGTCCCCGACAACGATCCCGACGACTGCAACGGCCACGGCACGCACGTGACGGGGATCGTCGGGGCGAGCGGCGCCGTCACCGGCGTCGCGCCGGGGGTCAGCTTCGGCGCCTACCGGGTGTTCGGCTGCGCCGGCTCGACCAGCGCCGACATCATGATCGCGGCGATGGAGCGGGCGCTCGCCGACGGCATGGACGTGCTCAACATGTCGATCGGCTCCTCGTTCCAGTGGCCGCAGTACCCCACCGCCGCGGCGAGCGACCGGGCGGTCAACCAGGGGATGATCGTCGTCGCCTCGATCGGCAACTCCGGCGCCAACGGCCTCTACTCCGGCAGCGCTCCGGGCGTGGGCAAGAAGGTGATCGGGGTCGCCTCCTTCGACAACACGCACCTCCGCCTGCGCTACTTCACGATCACCCCGGACGACACCAAGATCGGCTACCTGTAGGCCAGCGGCTCGCCCACCGCGCCGATCTCGGGCTCCTCGCCGATGGCGCGCACCGGCACCGCCACGAGCGGCAATGACGCCTGTAACGCCGTCGCTCCGCCGGCGGGGAGCTTGACCGGCAAGGTGGCGCTGATTCGCCGCGGCACCTGCACGTTCTACGAGAAGTCGCGCAACGCGCAGCTCGCGGGCGCGATCGGCGTCGTCATCTACAACAATGTCCCCGGCATCCAGAGCATCACAGTGGCCGGCACCCCGGCGGTCACCATCCCGGTCGTCTCGGTGAGCGCCGCCCAGGGGGTCGAGATCAACAACCGGCTGGCCGTCGGGCCGGTGACGATGACCTGGACCGACCAGTTCGACAGCTTCCCCAACGTCACCGGCAACCTGATCTCGGGCTTCAGCTCCTACGGGCTCTCGCCCGACTTGAGCCTCAAGCCCGACATCGGCGCCCCGGGGGGTCTGATCCGCTCGACCTTCCCGCTCGAGCTCGGCGGCTACGCCACGATCAGCGGCACCTCGATGTCCTCGCCGCACGTGGCCGGCGCCACCGCCCTCCTCCTCGAGGCGCGGCCGGACACCAGCCCACAGGACGCCCGGACGATCCTCCAGAACAGCGCCGATCCGAAGCTCTGGTGGGGCAGCCCCGGCCTCGGCTTCCTCGACAACGTCCACCGCCAGGGCGCCGGCATGCTCGACATCGACGACGCCATCCTGTCGACCGCCACCGTCACGCCCGGCAAGCTGTCGCTGGGTGAGAGCGCCGGCGGGCCCACCGTGCAGACGCTCACGGTCGCGAACAACGGTCCAAGCGACGTCACCTACGACCTCGCCCACGTGCCGGCGCTGGCGACCGGTCCCAACACCTTTACGCCGAGCTTCTTCAACGCCCCGGCGAGCGTCAGCTTCAGCTCGCCGACCCTGACCGTGCCGGCCGGCGGCTCGGCGAGCGTCGACGTGACGATCTCGCCCAACGCCGGGCTCGCCGACAAGAGCCTCTACGGCGGCTGGGTGGCCTTCACGCCGCAGGGCGGCGGCGCCTCCTACCGGGTGCCGTTCGCCGGCTTCAAGGGGGACTACCAGTCGATCGCCGTGCTGACGCCGACCGTCAACAACTTCCCCTGGCTGGCGCGCCTGACCGGCACGACGTTCACCAACAAACCGGCCGGCGAGACCTACTCGATGGCCGACGCCCAGAACATCCCCTACATCCTGTGGCACTCCGACCACCAGAGCCGGCTGCTGCGGATGGAGGTCTTCGACGCGGTCAGCGCCAAGGCCTGGCACCGGGTGGTCCAGCTCGACTACTTCGGGCGGAACAGCGGCGCCGCGACCTTCTTCTCCCTGGGCTGGGACGGCCAGACGACCGCCGGCAACAAGGTCTACACCGTTCCCGACGGCAGCTACGTCATCCAGCTGACGGTGGTCAAGGCCTTGGGCGACGCCGCCAACCCGGCGGACGTCGAGACCTGGACCTCGCCGGTCATCACCATCGACCGGCCGTAAGGCAGGCCTGAAGTCACCTTTCGGGGGCCGGCGGGCGCTGCCTGCCGGCCCCTCTCTTTTCCAGCCAACCACCGCAAGGCGTCGATTGACAGCGGCGGCGCTGCCGTCTACACTCCGGCCGCTCCAGGGAAACAAGCGGATGTCAACCGGCCCGGCCGTTCGGGTCGCTACCGGTGTGCCAATGGTTCATCTCTACTCAAGGAGAGCGCACGGATGAGCAAGAGAGCCGTTCTGATGATGGTCTGCCTGCTGCTGCTCGCGGCGGGCGCGGCTTCGGCCGAGCAGTACGTCCTTTCGGCCCCCGGCAAGTGGAAGGCGAGCAACAGCGCCGCGGTCGCCGCAGCCGGCGGCACGCTGGTCTGGTCGCACGGCGGCAGCGGCCTCGGCGTCGCTACCTCGAGCAACCCGAACTTCCTGGCCAACCTGCAGGCGGCCGGGGGCTTCCAGTCCGCGGCGGCGGACATGATGGTCGAGTGGCAGATGCCGACGCCGGTCGAAGAGGCGTCGGTCGATCCGAGCGACGACACCTTCGCGTCGCTGCAGTGGGCCCCCGGCGCGATCGACGCGCCCGGCGCCTGGGCCGCCGGCTGCACCGGCGCCGGCGTGCGCGTGGCGGTCATCGACGGCGGCATCTACAACGCCCACCCGGACCTCGACGCGAACGTCGACACCGCCTGCTCGGCCTCGTTCGTGCCCGGCCAGCCCTACAACAACGACACCGGCACCTTCTGGCACGGCACGCACGTGGCGGGCATCATCGCCGCCGAGGACAACACCATCGGCGTCGTCGGCATCGCGCCGGACGCCACGATCATCGGCGTCAAGGCCCTCCACGGCGGCTCCGGCAGCTTCGGCGCCGTCATCGGCGCCATCCTCTACGCCGCCGACCCGGCCGCCTTCGGCGCCGGCTCCTGCGCCCGCGCCGACATCATCAACATGAGCCTCGGCGCCGCCTTCTTCAAGGCCGGCGGCGCCGGCCCGCTGCTCGGCCCGCTCGCCCACGCGGTCAACTACGCCGCCAGCAAGGGCGTGCTCGTCGTCTCGGCCGCCGGCAACAACGGCCTCGACCTCGGTCAGGCCAGCAGCATCACGGTCGTGCCGGCCGAGTCCGGCAGCGGTCTCGCCGTCTCCGCCACCGGCCCGGTCGCCTGGGCCTACGGCGCCACCAACTTCAGCCGCCCCGCCTCCTACAGCAACTACGGCGAGGGGACGATCAGCGTCGCCGCGCCCGGCGGCGACTTCGTCTATCCGGGGAGCGAGGACTGCACCATGCCGCTCAACGGTCCTCCCGGGACGATCACCCGCCCCTGCTGGGTCTTCGACCTCGTCCTCTCGACCTCGCGCGGCACGACGGCGGCGGGCGGCTACTCCTGGGCGGCCGGCACCAGCATGGCCAGCCCCGCCGCAGCCGCCGTGGCGGCGCTGATCAAGGGGGCCACTCCCGGCATCTCGCTCGGCGCCCTCAAGACCGCCCTGTTCCAGAGCGCCGACGACGAGGGGCCGATCGGCCACGACGAGTTCTACGGCCACGGCTTCGTCAACGCCTTCCGCGCCTGCACCGAGTAGGCTTCCAAGTTCTTCTGTTGGTTGACCTTGCGAGGGGGGCTCCGGCTCCCCTCGAGCTGTCTTCGGACCCCTCCGGCCGCCCACCCCCTCAGGGGGCCGTGTCACAACCCGCGGCGCGGTGGCCTCCTACAACGGCGGCCCCAACCGCATCCGCCGGCTGTGGCAGGAGGACGGCAGCGGCGAGCTGGACTCCTTCGTCGAGACGATGACCCTCGACGAGTCGCGCGACTACGTCAAGCGCGTCCTGGTCCTCGCCGACAGCTACCGCCAGCTCTACCCGCTGGCCAGTTGACCGGCTTCAGCCGGTCATCCTGAGGCGCGCAGCGCCGAAGGATCTGATCAGCCGGCCTTCATCGCCTCCAGCGCCGCGGTCGGCCCGAGGAGGACCAGCTCGTCGCCTTTGGCGAGCACGGTCTGGGCGTCGGGGATGACGCGCTCCTCGCCGCCGCGGCCTTTGCGCTTGATCTCCAGGACGCGGGCGCCGATCGTGTGCGGCAGGGCGGCCTCGGCGAGGGTCTTGCCCACCAGCTCCGGCGGCACCGGCACCAGCCGCACCGCGAAGTCGGGCGGCAGCTCGACGTAGTCGCGGTTGGCGCCGGCCTCGCGCCCCGAGACGAAGGTGGCGAGGAGGGCCGGCCGCCCCAGCACCTCCTGGGCGTAGACCGCCAGCAGGTCCTTTTTCGCCAGCACCCCCACGAACTTGCCGTTCGGCTCGACCACCGGCAGCCGCTCGAAGTCGCTGGCGCCGAGGACGCGCGTGGCGTTGTGCAGCCGCTCGTCGCTCTGGACCACCTCGCGCACCGGCACCATCAGGTCGTGGGCCAGGACGTGGGTCAGGTGCTCGGGCTCGTCGAGGGCGTGCTTGATGTCGTGGAGCGAGATCGCCCCCAAGAGCCGCCCGTCCTCCCCCACCACGAAGAGCCGCTGGCGGTGCGCCCCGAGGAACTTCTCCACCACTCTCTTGTAGCCGTCGGCCGGGCGCAGGATCTCGGGGTCGGGGCGGGCGAGGTCCGCCGCCTTGAGCCCAGCCAAGACCGCCTCTTCCATCCGCCAGGCGAGGTCCACGCCGCGCCGGCGCAGCGACTCGGTGTACATCGACGCCGCGTGCAGCTTGCGCGAGAGGGTGGAGGCGAGGATCGCCGCCACCATCAGCGGCAGGATCAGGTCGTAGTTGCCGGTGAACTCGAAGAGGATGAGGATGGCGCTGATCGGCGCGTGGCTGGTGCCGGCCGCCACCGCCGCCATCCCCACCGCGGCGTAGGCGCCATAGGCGGCGGTGTGCGCCGGCCAGAGGGTGTGGACCCAGTAGCCGTAGCCGCCGCCGACCAGGGCGCCGACGAGGAGCGACGGCGTGAAGAGCCCGCCCGAGCCGCCGCCGCCGACGGTCAGCGACGTGGCCAGGAGCTTGGCGAGCGGCAGGGCGAGGAGGAGCAGCGCGCCGCCGAGCTGCGGCGAGAGGTCCAGCTCGCCGGCCAGCGCGAGGTTGATGATCTCGGAGCCGCCGCCGAGGACGTGCGGCGCCCCCACCCCGAGCGCGCCGAGGAGCCCCATCCCCAGGAGCGGCCGCAGCGGCACCGGCAGCCAGGTGAGCCGGGCGAAGAGGCCGCGGCCGGCGCGCACGCCGTAGATGAAGGCCACCGAGACGATCGCGCCGACGAGCCCCAGCCCGGCGTAGGCCAGGATCTCCCAGCCGCTCTCAAGCGCGTACCCGGGGGCGGCGTAGATCGGCACGTTGCCGGCGAGGGCGCGGGCGATGAGGGTCGAGATGACCGAGGAGACGACGATCGGCCCGAAGATCTCGAGCGCGAAGTTGCCGAGGATGACTTCCATGGCGAAGATCGCGCCGCCGACCGGGATGTTGTAAGTGGCGGCGAGGCCGGCCGCCGCGCCGCAGCCGACCAGGATCTTGATCCGGTGGGTGGGCAGCCCGACGCGAGAGCCCAGCCAGGAGGCGACCATGGCGCCCAGGCGGATCATCGGCCCCTCGCGCCCCAGCGAGCCGCCGCTGCCGACGGTGGCGATCGCCGCCACGGCGTTGACCAGGACCGGCCGCGCCGGCACCTTGCCGCCGAGGAGCGCCACCGCCTCGATGAGCTGCGACATGCCGCCGCCGGACGCCGGCAGCTTCGTCGCCCAGTAGACCAGCCCGACGAGGAGGCCGCCGACGGCCGGCGCCGCCACCACCCGCCACCAGGGGACCTGCTGCGCCACCTCGAAGAGCGGTCCGGAGGAGCCCCAGAGGAGGGCCTGGAGGCGCGCCATCGCGGCGTGCACGAAGACCCCCATCACCCCCGCCAGCACCCCGACGCCGGCGATCAGCAGGTAGAAGAGGCGGTCCTCGCGGGTCGCCGCCCCGAACCGGCGGGCGACCGTGAAGTCGAACGACTTGAGGGACTTGCGCAGCCGCTCGAGGAGGGCGGCGAGGCGCGCGCGCATGACGCGAGGGTATCAGGTGGGGGGGAGGGGCGGAGGGGGCCGGGTCGTCCCGGCCCCCTCGTCTGCGGAGGGTTGGGTACCGCAGGGCGGAAGAACGTCCGCCAACGGGGGTCCGGTGCCGGCGGCGGACGCCGCCGGTGGCCCCCGGCTGGAGACGGCCAAGGCCGTCCTAGGACTTATTACGGATGCCGAGGATACATTGAACTATGGGAATCTGACAAATCGCGCAGCCGGTGGAGTCGGGACCCGGCCTTCGTGCCGGGCGTCATTCGTAGCGCAGCGCCGCCGAGGGATCGACGCGGGCGGCGCGCCAGGCGGGGACGAGGCAGGCGACGAGAGTGACGGCGAGGGCGAAGGCGACGATCGCGGCGAGGTCCACCGGCCGGACGCGGAACGGCACCGAGCGGATGAAGTAGATCGCCGCCACCTCGGCGTCGAAGCGGATCAGCTCGAAGCGGGTGAGCACCCAGGAGGCGCCGGCGCCGGCGGCC
>DASWHY010000124.1:0-5126 GCA_036397955.1 Thermoanaerobaculia bacterium
CACCAACCGCTGCGGGTCGCGCACCTCTTCGCTCGTCGCCAGGCGCACCGTGCCGCCGGCGGCGAGGGTGCCGAAGAGGTCGTAGACCGAGAGGTCGAAGGAGAGCGCGGTGACGAAGAGGAGCCGGTCCTCGGGGCCCACCGCGAAGCGGCGGTTGACCCAGTGGACCAGGTTGACCGCCGCGGCGTGCCGCACCATCACCCCCTTCGGGGTGCCGGTCGAGCCGGAAGTGAAGATGATGTAGGCGAGGTCCTCGGGGCCGGCGCGGCGCGGCAGCGGCGTCTCGTGCGCGCCGGCCGGCTCGGCGGCCAGCTCGTCGAGGCAGACCGTGTCCGCCACCGCCGCGGCCGCCGGCCCGAGGGCCGCCCGGCGCGCCGACTCGGTGACCAGGTGCGCGATGCCGTGCGCCGCGACAATCCAGTCGATCCGCTCGGCCGGCCAGCCGCTCTCGAGCGGTACGTACGCCGCGCCGGCCTTGAGCACCCCGACGACCGCCTCCGCCATCGCTGGCGAGCGGTCGAGGTGCACGCCCACCAGGTCCCCCGGCCCGACGCCGGCGGCGACGAGCCGGCGGGCGAGCCGCGCCGCCCGGCGGTCCAGCTCGCCGTAGGTCAGCGCGCCGTGCGGCGAGACGACGGCGAGCGCCTCCGGCCGCACGCGCGCCTGCGCCTCGAACGGCTCGTGCAGGCAGAGGTCCGCCGGGAACGGGGCGGCGGTGTCGTTCCAACCGAAGAGGAGCTGTTGCCGTTCGTCGGGCGCCAGCATCTCCAGCTCGTCGAGGCGCGCCTCGGGGTGCGCGGCGGCCGCCGCGAGCAGGTTGCGGAAGTGGGCGAGGAGGCGCTGGACGGTTGCGGCGTCGAAGAGGTCGGTGTTGTAGCGCGCCAGCGCCGCCAGTCCGTCCGACTCCGGCTCGACGTGCAACGCCAGGTCGAACTTGGCGATCCGCTGCTCGACGGGGAGGCGGCGGACGGCGACGCCGGGCAGCGCCGGGCCGGCCTGCCCGGCGCCCGCTCCGAACTGGTGGAGGGCGAAGAGCACCTGGAAGAGCGGCGGGTGCGAGAGGTCGCGTTGCGGCGCCAGCTCTTCGACCAGCTTCTCGAACGGGAGGTCCTGATGCGCGAAGGCGGCGAGCGCGCCGTCGCGCACCCCGGCCAGCAGCTCGGCGAACGTCGCGCCGGCGCCGACCTCGGCGCGGAGGGCCAGCGTGTTGACGAAGAAGCCGACCAGGCCCTCGACCTCCTCCTGGTTGCGGCCGGCGATCGGCGTGCCGACGACGACGTCCTCGCGCTCCGCGCGGCGGGCGAGGAGGAGATCGAAGGCGGCGAGGAGGGTCATGAAGAGGGTCACGCCCTGCCGCCGCGACAGCGCCTCCAGCTCGGCGCGGAGAGGGGCGGGAAGCGTGAGCCGGGCGTCGTCGCCGCGGAAGGTCTGGACCGCCGGGCGCGGCCGGTCGGTGGGCAGCGCCAGGAGCGGCGGAGCGCCGGCGAGCGCCGCGCGCCAGAAGTCGACCTGCGCCGCCAGCGCCTCCCCCTGCAGCCAGTCGCGCTGCCAGCGGGCGAAGTCCCGGTACTGGATGGCCAGAGGCGGCAGCGCGTGCGGGCGGCGCTCGCGCGCCGCCGCGTAAAGAGATCCAAGCTCGCGGTGGAGGAGGACCTGCGACCAGCCGTCGGTGGCGATGTGGTGGAGGGCCAGCAGGAAGTCGTGCCGCGCGGGGGCCAGGCGGAGCAGGAGGGCGCGTAGGAGCGGCTCGGCGGCGAGGTCGAAGGGGCGGCGGGCCTCGGCGGCGGCGAGCCGCTCCGCCTCGGCCGCGCGCGCGGCCTCCGGCAGCCCCGAGAGGTCGGCGACCGGCAGCGGCACCCGGCGGGGGACCCCGACGACTTGAGTCACGCCGCGCGCGCCGCCCTCGAAAGTGGTGCGCAGCGTCTCGTGGCGCCGGACCAGCGCGGTCAGCGCCGCGGCGAGCGCCGCCGGCTCGAGCGCGCCGTCCAGCCGCCAGGCCTCCGGGACGGTGTAAACGGCGCCGTCGCCGCCGTAGCTGTCGAGGAACCAGAGGCGCTCCTGCGCGAAGGAGAGCGGGGCGTCTTCGGTGACTGGTCCAGCGACGAGGGCCGGCGGCGCCGCGGGCGCCTTGGCGTTCAGCTCCTCCTCGACCGCCGCCGCCAGCTCGGCGAGGGTGGGACGCTCGAAAAGGGTGCGCAGCGGCAGCTCGACGTGGAACACCGAGCGCACCCGCGACATCACCTGCGTCGCCAGCAGCGAGTGGCCGCCGAGCGCGAAGAAGCTGTCCTCCCGGCGCGCCGCCGCGGTCCCCAGCACCTGCCCCCAGATCGCCGCCAGCAGCTCCTCGGCGAGGCCGAGCGGCTCCCCGCCGGCCGGTGCCGCCTCTTCCCAGGCCGGCTCGGGGAGGGCGCGGCGGTCCACCTTGCCGGCGGCGGTGAGGGGAAGTGCCTCGAGCGCCACCCAGGCGGCGGGCAGCATGGCCTCCGGCAGCTTCGCCGCGAGGTGGGCGCGCAGCTCCGCGGCGAGCGCGCGCTGCGGCGCCCCCGCCGCGGCCGGCGCGTGCGGCACCAGGTAGGCGACGAGGCGGTCCTCGCCGCCCGGCGACGGGCGCGCCGCCACCACCGCGTCGCGTACCGCCGGGTGGGCGGCGAGCGCCGCCTCGACCTCCCCCAGCTCGATGCGCACGCCGCGCACCTTGACCTGCTGGTCGCTGCGGCCGAGGAACTCCAGCTCGGCGCCGCCGGCGCCGTCGTCGCGCCAGCGCACCAGGTCGCCGGTGCGGTAGAGGCGCGCGCCGGGCTCGACCGCACCGGCGTCGTCGCCGCTCTCGCCCGCCAGCGGATGGGGCACGAAGCGCTCGGCGGTCAAGTCCGGGCGCTCCAGATAGCCGCGCGCGAGCCCGAGGCCGCCGACGTACAGCTCGCCCGTCACGCCCGCCGGCGCCGGCCGCAAGTGCGCGTCGAGCACCCGGGCCTCGAGGCCGGCGATCGGGCGGCCGATCGCCGGGGGCGCCGCCGGCCCGTCCGCGCCGGAGAATTCTTCCCGCGGCGGCACCGTCCCGGCGGTGGCGACGACCGTGCTCTCGGTCGGGCCGTAGCAGTTGACCAGGCGGCAGGGGAGCCCGGCGCGGGGAGCGCGGTGCAGCCGGTCGCCGCCGGTCAGGAGGACGCGCAGGGCGAGCCCGTCCGGAGGCGCCGACTCCTCCAGCTCGGCGAGGCAGGCCTCGGCGAGCGGCGTCGGCAGGAACGAGACCGTGATCCCTTCCGCCGCCAGCCAGGCGAGCAGGTCGGGGGGCGAGGAGCGCGCCTCCTCCGGCGGCACGTGCAGGCTCGCTCCCGCGGCCAGCGCCGGCCAGACCTCCCAGACCGAGGCGTCGAAGGCCGGGCTGGCGACCAGCGTCGTGCGGTCGGAAGGCGTGAGCCCGAAGTCGCCGAGGTGCCAGCCGATCAGGTTGAGCAGGCCGCGATGGGTCAGCTCGGTGCCCTTCGGCGTGCCGGTCGAGCCGGAGGTGTAGATGACGTAGGCGAGGGCCTCCGGATCTGCCAGGTAGGAAAGAGGAGCGGGGCTCTCTCTCGCGAGCCGCGCCGCCAGCTCCGGGTCGTCGAGCGAGAGGACCGGGACTTCGCCCGGGCCGGCGAGCCTGGCGCGCAGCCGGCTGGTGGTGAGCAGCGCCGCGGGCCGCGCGTCGGCGAGGGTGAAGGCGAGCCGCTCCGGCGGGTGCGAGGGATCGAGCGGCAGGTACGCGCCGCCCGCCTTCAGCGTCGCCAGGACCGCCGTCACCAGCTCCGGCGAGCGCTCCAGGCACACCGCGACGCGGCTCTCCTCCCCGACCCCGAGATTCTTCAGTTGCCGCGCGAGCCGGTTGGCCTGCGCCTCCAGCTCGCCATACGTGAGGGCGGCGCCGCCGCCGGCCACCGCCAGCGCCTCCGGCGCCGCCGCGGCGCGCGCGGCGACCAGCTCCTGCACCGAGCGCGGAGCCGCCGCCGCGAGCGGCGCCGCGGGGCGCGGCGGCGCGCCCCGACTCCACGCCTCCACCTGCCGCCGCTCCTCGGCGGTCAGCAGCGGCAGCGCGGAGAGCCGGCGCGCCGGGTCCGCGACCGCCGCCGCGAGGAGCGTGCGGTAGCGCGCGGCGAGGCGGGCCACGGTCTCGGGCGCGAAGAGATCGACGCTCCCCTCCCACTCCACGAGCACCGAGCCGTCGGCGCGCGGGATGCCGACGACGTTGAGGTCGAACTTCGCCGAGTCGTTCGTGCGGTACTCGATCTCGGCCGTGAGGTCGGGCCAAGCGAGGGCCGGGGTCGGCGAGTCGTGGAAGCTGAAGGCGACCTGGAAGAGCGGGTTGCGCGCGGGGTCGCGCTCCGGCTGCAGCGCCTCGACCAGGCGCTCGAACGGCAGGTCCTGGTGGGCGAAGGCACCGAGCGCGGCGTCGCGCACCCGCCGCTGCAGCTCGGTGAACGGGGGATCGCCGCCCAGGTCGGTGCGCACGACGACGGCGTTGACCAGCATGCCGATCACGCCTTCGGTCTCGCGCGGCCAGCGGTTGGCGACCGCGGAGCCGACCACCAGGTCCTCACGCCCGGTGAGCCGCGCGAGGAGTGCCTCGAAGGCGGCCAGCGCGGTCATGAAGAGGGTGACGCCGGCGCGGCGGCTGGCGCGCCGCATCTCCACTACCAGCTCCGGCGGCAGCACCAGCACCTGCGTGCGGCCGCGGAAGCTGGGGCGCGGCGGGCGCGGGCGGTCGGCCGGCAGCTCCAGCACCGGCGGCGCCCCGGCCAGGCGCTCGCGCCAGTAGGAGAGCCGGCGGTCGAGGACCCCGCCGCGCAGCCATCCCCGTTGCCAGGCGGCGACGTCGCCGAGCTGCACGGCGGGCTCGGCGAGCGGCGAGGAACCGCCGGCGGCGAAGGCGCCGTAGAGCGCCGCCAGCTCGCGCAGGAAGAGGGCGAGCGACCAGCCGTCGTGGACGAAGTGGTGCTCGACCATCGTGAGCTGGTGGTCGCGCGCGCCGCGCCGCAAGAGGCTCCAGCGGGCGAGCGGCGGGCGCGCGACGTCGAAGGGGCGGGCGCACTCGCCGGCGATCAGGCGCTCCGCCTCGGCGGCGAGGAGCGGCGGCGGCAGCGCCGAGAGAT
>DASWHY010000125.1:0-8565 GCA_036397955.1 Thermoanaerobaculia bacterium
TCGGGCTCGGAGGAGCAGTAGCCGGGACAGATGTCCGCGAGGAGCTCGGTGCCGGTGGCGGTGCCGTCGCTCACCCACGGTTCACGCCCCGCGCCGGCCTGGTCGCTCGCCGAGAAGACGACCTTGCCGGGCAGCGAGACGAAGCGGTTCGGATAGGACCCGGGACCGTCGGCGAACGGGTCCGCGGCGTTGATGTCCTCGACCAGCGTGGCGACCTGAGCGCTGAGCACTGTGGTATTCAGCACGGCGACGGAGAGCAGCAGCGTGCGAGTGACCCGGCTCAAAAGAGACCTCCTCGTGAGGCGGTGACGCGATACCACTATTTTAGCAGAGTGTCAGCAGACGACCCGCCGGCCGCGGTGGCCCGCCGTGCCACAATCTCCTCGTGACCGAGCCCGCCGACGCGCCGGCCGTCCTCTCCTCCGAGCTGGTCCCGGCGCCCACGCCCGCCCCCGGCCGGCCTTCGCTCCTCGCCCGCGTCCCCGCGGAAGGCGAGGGCACGGACCCTGCCATCCTCGCCCGTTTTCTCGACTGGGTGGCCGACCTGGGGCTCGAGCTCTACCCGGCGCAGGAGGAGGCGCTGCTCGAGCTCTTCGCCGGCAAGCACGTCATCCTCAACACCCCGACCGGCTCGGGGAAGTCGCTGGTGGCGCTCGGGCTCCACTTCAAGGCGCTGTGCGAAGGGCAGACCTCCTTCTACACCAGCCCGATCAAGGCGCTCGCCTCCGAGAAGTTCTTCGCCCTCTGCGACGACTTCGGCGCCGCCAACGTCGGCATGCTGACCGGCGACGCCTCGATCAACCCGCGGGCGCCGGTCCTCTGCTGCACCGCCGAGGTGCTCTCCAACATGGCGCTCCGCCGCGGCGAGGCGCTGGCGGCGCCCTACGTGGTGATGGACGAGTTCCACTACTACTCGGACCTCGAGCGCGGCGTCGCCTGGCAGGTGCCGCTCCTCTCCCTGCCGCGCACGCAGTTCCTGCTGATGTCGGCGACCCTGGGCGACACCGGCGCCATCGCCGAGCACCTGCGGCGGCAGACCGGGCGCGAGGTGGCGCTGGTCGCCTCCGAGCAGCGGCCGGTGCCGCTCGACTTCACCTACCGCGAGACGCCGCTCCACGAGACGGTCGAGGAGCTGCTCGCCGCCGGCAAGGCGCCGATCTACATCGTCAGCTTCACCCAGCGCGAGTGCGCCGAGCTGGCGCAGGCGCTGACCAGCACGCAGATCTCGACCCGCGAGGAGCGGGAGCGGATCCGCGAGGCGATCGGCGACTTCCGGCTCGACAGCCCCTACGGCAAGGAGTGCCGCCGCTTCCTCTCCTTCGGCGTCGGCGTCCACCACGCCGGCCTCCTGCCCAAGTACCGGCTGCTCGTCGAGCAGCTCTCGCAGCAGGGACTGCTCAAGGTAATCTGCGGCACCGACACGCTCGGCGTCGGCGTCAACATCCCGATCCGCACCGTCCTCTTCTCCAAGCTCGCCAAGTTCGACGGCAAGAAGGTGGCGCTGCTCTCGGTGCGCGACTTCAAGCAGATCGCCGGCCGCGCCGGGCGGAAGGGGTTCGACGACAAGGGGAGCGTCGTCGCGCAGGCGCCCGAGCACGTGATCGAGAAGCGCCTCGCCGACCGCCGCGCCGGCGAGGGGAAGCGGCGCCGCGGCGCGCCGAAGGCGGCGCCCAAGGGGGAGGTGACCTGGAGCGAGGAGACCTTCCAGAAGCTGATCTCGCGCCCGCCCGAGACCCTCCGCTCGCGCTTCCGCGTCAGCCACGGCATGGTCCTCAACCTCCTGCAGCGCGACGCCGAGCAGGACGACCCGGGGCGGCGCAACTTCTCCTCGCTGCGCGAGCTGATCGCCCGCAGCCACGAGGACGAAGGGACCAAGGCGCGTCTCCTCTCCCACGCCGCGGCGCTGATCCGCTCCCTCTACAGCGCCGGCGTCCTGCGCATGGCGCGCGACACCTCGTCGCCGTACCTCTGGATCGTCGTCGCTCAGGAGCTGCAGTGGGACTTCTCGCTCCACCAGGCGCTCTCGCTCTACCTCGTCGAGACGCTGCAGACGCTCGACCCCGAGTCGCCCGACTACGCCCTCGACGTCATCACCCTGGCCGAGGCGGTGCTCGAGGACCCGGAGGTCGTGCTGCGCAAGCAGGCCGACCGCGCCAAGCAGGAGCTGCTGGCGCGGCTCAAGGAGGAGCGGATGCCCTACGAAGAGCGCATGGAGCGGCTCGACGAGGTCACCCACCCGCAGCCGCTCGCCGACTTCCTCTACGGCAGCTTCAACCGCTTCCGCGGCGCCCACCCCTGGGTGGGGAGCCGGGAGATCCGCCCCAAGTCGATCGGGCGCGAGATGTTCGAGGGCTACCTCTCCTTCGCCGACTACGTGAAGCTCTACGGCCTGCAGCGCAGCGAAGGCGTCCTGCTGCGCTACCTCTCGCAGCTCTACAAGACGCTCGACCAGAGCGTGCCGCAGGCGGCGCAGAGCGAAGGCGTGCTCGACGCCGTCGGCTTCTTCCGCGCCCTCATCGAACACACCGACTCGAGCCTGCTGGAGGAGTGGGAGAGCCTGCTGCACCCCGAGCTGCGGCTGGCACGGGAGCGCGAACGCGAGCGGGCGCGCGAGGCGCTCTGGGTCGACCAGCTCCTCCACGACGCGGGCGCCTTCGCCGCGCGCGTGCGCGCCGAGCTCCACCTCCTCGTGCGCGCGCTCGCCGACCGCGACTGGGAGGAGGCGGCGCTCTCGGTCCAGCAGGACCCCGCCGACCCGTGGGACGCCGCGCGCTTCGAGGCGGCGATGGCGCCGTTTCATGCCGAGTACGGCACGCTGGTCTTCACGCCGGAGGCGCGCCGCCACCGCTGGACGTCGATCCGGCGCAGCGGCGACCGTCTGTGGGAGGTGAGCCAGACGCTGCTCGATCCCGAGGAGGACGACCTCTGGGCGGTCGCCGGGACGATCGACCTGCGCCGCCCCGGCACGGTCGAGGGGCCGCTGGTCAAGGTCACCGGCATCGGGCCCTGAAGCGCCGGACGGGGTGATGCGCGAGACTCAACGTTCCCCAACATCTTGTGGCTTGAGCTTCCCTTGACAACAATTCGTGGTACTATGCCGCCCATGGCCGGGGGGCAGTCCCAAGGGTGTGACGGGTGGGTGCTTGAGACGTGCTCAACCAAAAAGGAAGGGAGGTGATCGCATGGCCGCAAAAAAGAAGGCAGCGCCCAAGAAGGCCGCCGCCAAGAAGTCGACCGCCAAGAAGTCGAGCAAGAAGAAGTAACGTAGCACCAGGGGTGTTCAAGACCTGAACCCCCGGCCCGTTTCGGACACTTTCCTCTCCTGATCTCAGCTCTTCCCGGCGGCTGGCTTGCCAGCCGCAGTGTCCCTCCTCTCGCCGCCGGGGCCTACAATACGGCCCATGGCCGCCCCGCCGCCGCCGCTCTCGCGCTCTCTCCCGCGCACGCTGCGCGCGCCGCGCGGCACCGCGCTCTCGTGCCGCGGCTGGCAGCAGGAGGCGGCGCTGCGCATGCTGCTCAACAACCTCGACCCGGAGGTGGCCGAGCGGCCGGAGGAGCTGATCGTCTACGGCGGCTCGGGCAAGGCGGCGCGCAACCGGGAGTGCCTGGAGGCGATCGTCGCGACGCTCCACCGGCTCGGCGACGAGGAGACCCTCCTCGTCCAGTCGGGCAAGCCGGTCGCGGTCTTCCGCACGCACGCCGAGGCGCCGCGCGTCCTCATCGCCAACTCGCTGCTCGTCCCGCACTGGGCGACCGCCGACGAGTTCCGCCGCCTCGAAGGGCTCGGCCTGACGATGTACGGCCAGATGACCGCCGGCTCCTGGATCTACATCGGCACCCAAGGCATCCTGCAGGGCACCTACGAGACGCTCGCCGAGTGCGCGCGGCAGCGCTTCGGCGGCACGCTCGCCGGCCGCCTCGCGGTGACCGCCGGGCTCGGCGGCATGGGCGGCGCGCAGCCGCTGGCGGTGACCATGAACGAGGGGGTCTGCCTCGCCGCCGAGGTGGACCGCTCGCGCATCGAGCGGCGGCTAGCCACCCGCTACCTCGACGAGGCCGCGCCCGACCTCGACGCCGGCATCGCCGCGGCGCTGGCGGCGCGCGACGCGCGGCGGGCGGTGTCGATCGCGGTCGAGGCCAACGCCGTCGACCTCCTCGAGCGGCTGGTCGAGCGCGGGATCGTCCCCGACGTGCTCACCGACCAGACCTCGGCGCACGACGCGCTCGACGGCTACGTGCCGCACGGGATCCCCTACAGCGAGGCCCTGGCGCTGCGGCGCGCCGACCCGGAGGGGTACATCGCACGCGCCATGGCCTCGATGGCGGCGCACGTGCGCGCCATGCTCGCGCTCCAGGAGCGCGGCGCCGTCACCTTCGACTACGGCAACAACCTGCGCGGCCAGGCCCTCGCCGCGGGCGAGGAGCGCGCCTTCGCCATCGGCGGCTTCGTGCCGCTCTTCATCCGGCCGCTCTTCTGCGACGGCAAGGGCCCCTTCCGCTGGGCGGTGCTCTCCGGCGACCCCGCGGACCTCGCCGCCACGGACGAGGCCATCCTCGCCACCTTCCCCGAGGACCGCCCGCTGGCGCGCTGGATCACCATGGCGCGCGAGCGGGTGGCCTTCCAGGGGCTGCCGGCGCGGATCTGCTGGCTGGGCTACGGCGAGCGGGCGCGCGCCGGCCGGGTGTTCAACGAGCTGGTGGCGAGCGGACGGGTACAGGCGCCGATCGTCATCGGCCGCGACCACCTCGACTGCGGCTCGGTCGCCTCGCCGAACCGCGAGACCGAGGGGATGCGCGACGGCTCGGACGCGATCGCCGACTGGCCGGTGCTCAACGCTCTCCTCAACGCGGTCAACGGCGCCACCTGGGTCTCGGTCCATCACGGCGGCGGCGTCGGCATCGGCTACTCGCTCCACGCCGGCATGGTGATCGTCGCCGACGGCACCGCCGCGGCGGCGCGCCGCCTCGAGCGGGTGCTGACCGGCGATCCGGGGACGGGCGTCGTGCGCCACGCCGACGCCGGCTACCCGCGTGCTCTCGACTTCGCGCGGCGGCACGGGATCGACCTGCCGATGGTGGGCCCGTAGCGCCCGGCCCACGTGCCGGGCGTCTTTCCCCTTGCGCCGCCTCCCCGAGGTCCCGATCCTCCTCGCCGCGCTCGCGGCGCCCCTGCTGCCGTCGCCGCTTTCCGCGGTCGCGCTCTTGGCACTCGGCGCCCTCTGGCTGCGCCGCCGGCCGCCGCAGCGCGAGATCGCCGTCGTCGGCCTGCCGCTGCTGGTCGCGGCGGCGGCGCTCGCCGGCCAGACCCTGCTCCAGCCGCGGCTCGACGCCCCGCCCGAAACCTGGCGGCGCGCCGCCGGGCGCGGCTACGAACGGCTCTGGCGCGAGCTGGAGCGCGACGCCGGCGCCGCGGCCGCGGCGCTGCCGCCGACGTTCCAGGCGCCGCTCGCGGCACCGGCCTCCGCTCCCGCCGCGCAGCTCGACGCCTTCCGCCGCCTCGCCGCCCAACGGCCCGGCCGCGGCGCCGGACGGCACACCCTACTCCTGGTCGATCCCGACGGCGCGCCGATCGCCTGGGCGGGGGAGGGGCTGCTGCACGAGCTCGGCGCCGGCGAGCTGCCGCGCGCCGGCCGCCACTTCAAGGCCGGCTTCGGCGCCGCGACGCTGCTCGTCGTCGAGCCGCTCGGCGCCGCGCGCCGCCCCTGGCGGGTGGTGGCCGGGGCGAGCTATGCCACCGCCTCGCTCCCCTTCCCGGCGCCCGACCGGGCGCGCCGCTGGGCGCTGGTCGAGGACCCGGGCCTCGCGCTCCCCGGCGCCCTCCAGGTGCCGCTTCCCCGTTCGCCGACCTTGGTGATCGCCGCCGCCCGGCGCGCGGCCGCGCCGCCGCCGCTGCCGCTCCGCCCGCTCGCCTGGGGCGCGCTCGCGGTGGCGCTCCTGGCGCTGGCGGTGATGCGCGGCGTCGGTCTGGTGCTGCCGGCGCAGCGGCCGGACGCGCGCGAGCGGCGGCTCTGGGTCGCGGCGCTGGCGCTCGGCGGCGCCGTCGCCGCCGGGGCCGCCGTGGCGCTGCCGCCGGCGACGCTCGCCGCGCTCGCCGCCGGCGTGGCGCTGGCGGTGGCGGGCGTCGCGCTGCCGCCGCGCGACCCCGGACACCGGCCGCCCTGGCTGGCGCCGCTGCTCGGCGCGCTCGCTGCGCCGCTCCTCGGCCTCACCGCCTGGGCGCTCGGCCGCGGCGTTCCCCCCGACCTCGCGGCCGACCTCTTCGTGCCGGCCGAGCGCTACGGCTTGCGGCTGGCGCTCGCGGCGGCGGCGCTCGGCCTCCTCGCCGGGGCGGGGCGGCTCGGCGCCGGCGCGCGCGGCGCCTTCTGGGCGCGCGAGCGCTGGGCGTGGCTGGCCGTCGCGCTGCTGCTGGCCGGCGGTGTGCTCCACGACCTGCCGCTCGCGGCGCTGCCGCTGCTCGCCGCCGGCTGCGGCCTGGCGGCCGCCTGGGCGGCGGACCGCCGCTGGCCGGAGCAGCCGCTGGCGCTCGCCGCGCTGGTCCTTGTGGCGACGCTCGCCGGCGCCGGCGCCTGGGAGACCGCCTACCGCCTGCGGCTGCGCGAGGCCGCGGCCGGCGAGCTGCTGGCGCGGCTGATGCCGCCGCGGGCGGTGGCGCTCCGCCCGGTCGCCGCCGGTCTCGACCGCCACTTCCGGCGCCGCGACCTGGCGCAGCTCGCGCCGCGCGCGCCGGCCGGGCTCGAACGGCAGGACCTCGCCTTCGCCCTCTGGAGCGGCTCGCCGCTGGCGCGCGGCGACGCCCGCACGGCGCTGGTCGTCGAGCCCCGCGAGGGGGAGCGCTCGTCGTTCGCGTTCGGCCTGCCGCTCGACCCGCAAGGGCGGATCGACGTCCGCCCGGAGCGCTGGCCGGGGGCGCGCCTGCCGCTCGACCGTGCCCTGCTGCTCAGCGGCAGCGCGCCGCTCGCTTTCCGCGGCCGCCCCTGGGCGACGGTGCGCTGGTGGCTGCTTCCCGAGCCGGGCTTCCGCGCCGGCGCGCCGCGCCCGCTTTCGGGCGTCGCCGAAGGCCTCCTGCGCGGCGAGCCCGGCGCCGCCGAGCCGGCGGGGCTCCCCGAGGCCGCGCGCTTCGCGCTCTACGACGCGCAGGGGCGGGCCACCCGCTCGCCCTGGCTGGAGACGCCGCCGCTGCCGCCGGCGCTGCGCCGGCGCGCGGCCGCGCGCGCCCCGGTGCGCACGCCCGAAGGGCCGGCCATGGGCTACGTGCGCCCGCTGCCCGACGGTTGGGCGGCGGTGCTCCTTCCCGCGTTGCGGCCGCTGCCGGCGCTCGAGCGCGTCGGCACCTGGGCCTTCGGCACGCTGGCGCTCGCCGCCGTCGCGCTCGCCGCGGCGCTGCTCCTGGCGCTGCCGCGCGCCGCCTTCCGCGCGAGCCTCGGCCGCGCCGTCCGCACCTACTCCAAGCGCCTGCTCATCGTCACCACCCTGCTGCTGCTGGTGCCGCTGCTGCTGCTCAACGTCGTCCTGGTGCGCGCCACCGAGCGGCGGCTCCTGGCCGCCCGCCGCGACGCCGGCGAGGCCGCCCTCAACACGGTGCAGAAGGTGCTCGGCGACTACATCCTGACCTTCGCCCCCGGCTTCGGCCTCGACACCGCGCTCGACGACGACCTCCTGGTCTGGCTCTCGCGCGTCACCCGCCACGAGGTCAACCTCTACTGGGGGAGCGGCGTCTACTCCTCCAGCCGCCACGAGCTGTTCACCGCCGGCCTCCTGCCCAAGCGCATCCCGGGGGAGATCTACTCGCGCCTCGCTCTCCTCGGCTACGAGCTCTCCTCACGCATCAACCGCGCCGGCGAGACCGCCTATCTCGAGCTCTACGCCCCGCTCCGCGTGCCGGGGGTGCCGGCGGCGCAGGCCCGCCTCTTCCTTTCGATGCCGCTGCTGGCGCAGCAGGAGGAGGTGGCGCGCGACCTCGCGCACCTGCGCCGCCAGGGCGTGCTGGTGAGCGCCGCCCTCTTCGCCCTCCTGCTGGCGGTGGCGACGCGCCTGGCGCGCAACTTCACCCGGCCGCTCACCGAGCTGGTCGAGGGGACGCGGCGGATCGCCGCCGGCGCGCCTTCGCTGGACCTGGCGCCCACCGAGGTCGAGCTGGCGGCGCTCGTCGAGGCGGTCGACCAGATGGCGCGGCGGATCGCCGAGGCGCGCGAGCGGCTGCTGCGCGAGAAGCAGGTGGTGGAGCGAATGGTCGAGAACATCACCTCCGGGGTGGTCTCGCTCGACCGCGACCGCCGGGTGCTGATGCACAACCGGGTGGCGGCCGAGCTGTTGGGGACGCGGGTGGGGGAGCGGCTCGCGGAGGCGCTCGCGCGCTCTTCGCGCCTCGCTCCGGTCGCCGCCTTCCTGGGCAGAGTGGGCGAGGAGCCGGCGCGAACGACCCTGCGCCTACCGGGCGGGGAGGGCGACGAGCGGGAGTGGGCGCTGGTCTGGGTGCCGGTGCCGGGAGCGGGGGAGCCGGCGGCGCTCCTCGTCGTCGAGGACGCCACCGAGGTGCTGCGCGGCCAGCGCCTCCTCGCCTGGGCG
>DASWHY010000126.1:0-4736 GCA_036397955.1 Thermoanaerobaculia bacterium
AGGTGTAGACCGCGGCGTAGCGGATGGGGAGCTGCGCCGGGTGGAGGTCCCACCCTTGGTAGTAGCCCTGGACGAGCGAGCGGCGGACGTGGCCGTAGTGCAGGCGCCAGGCGGCGTGGACGGCGCGGCGGTTCTCCTCGGTTTGCGCGGCGGTGAGCGGCCGGCCGTCGCGCGGGCGGTGCGGCGCCACCGGCAGGACGTTGGTCGCCCCGTCCGAGAGC
This sequence comes from Thermoanaerobaculia bacterium, assembly GCA_036397955.1. Classification (GTDB taxonomy): domain Bacteria; phylum Acidobacteriota; class Thermoanaerobaculia; order Multivoradales; family UBA5704; genus DASUNQ01. The sequence goes on from DASWHY010000126.1 coordinate 222, forward strand.
TCGACGCCGGAGCCGGCGAGCGCCACCTGCATCACGTGCTTGGCGAAGTCGCAGGCCGGGTGGTCCATCGTCTGGTAGGCGGCGGTGATCTCGCACAGCGCGGTGTAGTCGTAGGTGCCGAAGTGGGCGGCGGCGCAGCGCCCGCCCGCCGCCTCGACCAGCCGGCGGACGTTGGCGCGCCCGTCCGGGTCGAGGATCGCCTGCGGCGTCTCGATCATCAGCTCGAGGCGGAGCGCGCCCGCGGCGAGGCCGAGCCCGCGCTCCAGGCGCCCGAGGAGGTCGGCGAGCGCCGCGACCTGCTCCGGCGCCATGACCTTGGGCAGCGTCACGACGAAGCCGTCCGGCAGGCGGCCGCCGGTGGCGCGGCAGAGGGCCGTCGTGAAGAGGTCGAGCGTGCGCAGGCTGCGCGCCGCGAGCTCGGCCGAGAACGGCTTGATGCGGATGCCGACGGCGGGGGGGAGGGTGCCGGCGGCGAGTCCGGCCGCGACCTCGCGCGCCGCGCTGGCGGCGTGGCCGTCCTCCTCGTCGTCGGGGCGGACGCCGTACCCGTCCTCGAAGTCGATGCGGAAGTCCTCGACCGGCTCACGTTCGAGCTTGGCGGCGACGCGCGGGTAGACCGGCTCCATCAGCGCCGGGTCGATGCCGAGCGCCGCGCCGAAGGCCGCCGCGTCGGGCGCGTAGGCCGCCAGCGCACGCAGCGCCAAGGCGCCGAGCTTCGCCGCGGAGTCGGCGGCGAAGAGGTGGGCGCCACCGTAGACGGTGTGGACCGCCTGCCGCCGCCCCCCGGCGCCGGGATACTGCCGCGCCAGGTCGCGGGCGACGTCGCCCAGGCGGGCGAGGACGTCGCCGGCGTCGCCGAGGGTCGTGGCCGGCGCGTCGCTCACGCCGCGCCTCCCGCGGCTCCCGCGGCTCCGATATCGAGCAGCATGCGCCGCACCACCCGCCCGAGCGCAAAGCGGCGGTAGTCGGCGGTCGAGCGGACGTCGTCAATCGGCGCCACCTCGCCGGCCGCCGCCGCGGCGACGCGCTCCGCGGTCTCGGTGCCGAGCGGCCGGCCGGCCGCCGCCTCCTCGGCGGCGCGGAGACGCACCGGCACCGGCGCCACGCTCCCGGCCGCCAGGCGGAGATCGGCGATCCCGCCGCCCTCGACCCGCGCCGCCAGCGCCACGACCACCTTGCTGATCGACTGCGCCTCGCGCGTCCCCACCTTGCGGAAGGCTTGCACCGTGCCCGGCGCCGGCCGCGGCAGGCGGACGCGCGCGACGATCTCGCCCGGCGCCAGCGCCGTCTTCCGGTAGCCGCGGTGGAACTCGCCGTAGGCGAGCGTGCGGGTGCCGGCGGGGCCGGCGAGGACGAGCGCCGCGTCGAGCGCCAGGAGCACCGGCAGCGAATCGCCGGCCGGGCTGGCGTTGGCGACGTTGCCGCCCAGGGTGGCGCGGTTCTGGATCTGCCAGCCGCCGACGACACGCGCCGCCTCGGCGAGCGCCGGGAAGAGGCTGCGCAGCAGCGGCGAGTCGCCGATCGCGCGGAAAGTCGTCGCGGCGCCGATCTCGACCGCGCCCTCGACCTCGCGGATGCCGGCGAGCTCGGGGATGCGCGTCAGGTCGAGCACCCGCTCCATCGCCAAGCGGCGGAGCGGGTCGACCACCATCAGGTCGGTGCAGCCGGCGATCGGCACGAGGTTGGGGTCGGCGGCGAGCGCGGCGACGGCCGCGTCGAGCGAACGCGGCGAGAGGGCGGCGGCGCTCACCGCGCGGCCTCCTCCGTCTCGTCGGCGCCCGCGTCCGCCGCGAGCGCCCGCAGGATCCCCTCGTAGCCGGTGCAGCGGCAGAGGTTGCCGGCAAGGGCGTCGCGCACCGCCTCGACATCCGGCCGAGCCTCGCGCTCGAGCAGCGCCCAGGCGGTGACGATGATCCCCGGCGTGCAGGCGCCGCACTGCACGCCGCCGGCGGCGACGAAGCGGTCGAGGAAGGCGCGCGCCCGCGGCGCGGCGGCGAGCCCTTCGACCGTCTCGATCCGCCGCCCGTCGCACTGCAGAAGAGGCACCAGGCACGACAGCACCGGCTCGCCGTCCAGGAGCACGGTGCAGGCGCCGCACTCCCCCTCGCCGCACCCCTCTTTGGTGCCGGTCAGGTCGAGCGACTCGCGCAGCACGTCGAGGAGCCGCGCCATCGGGTGCCCGGAGAGCGCGCGCTCCTCGCCGTTGAGGACGGCGCGGACGGTGACGCTCACCCGCGCACCCGCCGCCCGGCGCGGTCGGTCTCGTAGAGCCGCTCGGGGGTGATCGGCAGCTCGTCGATCTCGAGGCCGGTGGCGTTCTCCACCGCCTGCGCCACCGCCGGCGCGCCGCCGTCCATCGGCAGCTCGCCCATCCCCTTGGCGCCGAAGGGTCCGCCCGCCCACGGGCACTCGAGCAGGTGAACGTCGATGCGCGGCGTATCGCGCACCGTCGGGATGATGTAGGTGGCGAGGCGGTCGTTGAGGTAGCGCCCCTCGGTGAGCTTCACCTCCTCGAGCAGCGCCCAGCCGACCGCCTGGAGCGTCCCGCCTTCGACCTGGCCGGCGCAGAGGCGGGGGTGGATGGCGCGGCCGACCTCGCAGACGGCGGTGACGCGCACGGGGTGGACCGCGTAGGTGTCCGGGTCCACCTCCACCTCGGCCACGTCCGCGCCCCAGGAGAAGGTGGGGTAGGCGGCGCCCTGGTAGCGCTCGTCGTCGAATTGCTGCTCCTCGGGCGGCTCGTGGCGGACGACGACCTCGGCCGGCTCCCCGGCCGCGACGTAGCGCGCCGCGGCCTCGCGGAAGGCGCCGGGCGTCTCGCCGCGCGCCGCGAGCCACGCGTCCACCCGCCGGCGCAGCTCGCCGGCGGCGCTGGCGATGGCGCCGCCGATGATCATCGTCGTACGCGAGGCGACCGTCGGCCCGGAGTCGGGCACCTCGGCCGTGTCCGGCTCGGCGAAGACCAGGTCCTCCGCGGCGACGCCGGCGGCGGCGGCGGCGATCTGCGGGAAGACCGCGGCGCACCCCTGGCCCATGTCGGTCATCGCGGTGAGCACCTCGATGCGGCCGTCGGCGAGGAGGCGCGCCGCGACCGGCGAGCGCATCCGCCGCTCGCCGTTGCCGGTGAAGCCGGCGCCATGGAAGTAGAGCGAGAGGCCGACGCCGCGCGCCGGGATGCGCCCCTCGGCGCCGACGCCGAAGCGGACTTCCCGCTCGCGCTCCAGCGCCCGCCAGCGGGCGGTGAAGCCGGTCCGCCGCTCGACCTCTTCCAGGCAGAGCCGCCCGCCGGCGCTCTCGTCGAGCACCTGCCCGGTCGGCAGCTCGTCGCCCGGGCCGGCGACGTTGCGCGCGCGGATGGTGAAGGGATCGAGCCCGAGGGCGCGCGCCGCGCGGTCCATCTGCCGCTCCATCGCGAACTGCGTCTGCGGCGCCCCGAAGCCGCGGAAGGCGCCGTTCGGCGCCGTGTGGGTGGCGAGGACGCGGCCGCGCACCCGCACGTGCGGGCAACGGTAGGGGCCGCCGGCGTGGAGCGCGGCGCGCGACAGCACCACCGGCGAGAGCGTGCGGTAGGCGCCGCCGTCGAGGAGCACCTCGACGTCGACCGCCGTCAGCGTGCCGTCGCGGTGGAGGCCGGTGCGGTGGCGCACCTCCGCCGGGTGGCGCTTGGTGGTGGCGACGATGTCCTCGTGCCGGTCGTAGGCCAGGCGCACCGGCCGGCCGGCGGCGCGCGCCAGGAGCGCGGCGTGCAGCGCGATGAGGCTCGGGTAGTCCTCCTTGCCGCCGAAGCCGCCGCCCACCACGGTGGCGCGCACCCGCACGCCGTCCGCCGGCAGCCCGAGGGCATGGACCAGCGACTTGTGCACGTAGTACGGGCACTGCATCGAGCCGGCGGCGACGAGGACGCCGTCCTCCTCCCAGGCGGTCATCGCCTGGCACTCGATGTAGATGTGCTCCTGGTGGCCGGTGCGGTAGGTGCCCTCGACGACGACGTCGGCCGCGGCGAGCGCCGCCTCGACGTCGCCGTAGGCGATCTCGACCGTGGCGAGGGGCGGCGCATCCGCGGCCGCCGCGTCGGCCATCGTCAGCACCGCCGTCAGCGGCTCGTACTCGACGCTGAAGGCCGCGAGCGCTTGGCGCGCCGCGGTGCGCGTCGGCGCCGCGACCAGCGCCACCGCCTCGCCGACGTGGCGCACGACGCCGTCGGCGAGGACCGGCCATTCGTCGTCGATGAGCTGGACGCCGTTGGGGCCGGGGAGGTCGCGCGCGGTGACCGCCACCGTCCCCGCCGGCGCCTGCGCCGGGTCGAAGCGCAGGGCGGCGATCCGCGCGTGAGCGTGCGGGCTGCGCAGGGTGGCGCCGAACCAGAGCCCGGGCAGGACGAGGTCGTCGGCGAAGACCGCGGCGCCGGTGACCTTGGCGAGCCCGTCCGGGCGCGGCGGGCTGGTGCCGATCGGCCCCGGCCCGCTCCGCACCTCGCTCGGCAGTGTGTCCGTGCGCAAGGCGGGGATTATAGCG
>DASWHY010000127.1:0-5093 GCA_036397955.1 Thermoanaerobaculia bacterium
GGGTGGGGCTCCAGCTCCTCCTCCCGTTCCGCCACCTCCTCTACGCGGGGACGGTGGACTGGACCGAGGAGGGCCACCGCTTCGGCTGGCGCATGAAGCTGCGCGACAAGCGCGGCACGCTCCGCTTCGTGGCGGTGGACCGGCGGACCGGGGAGACCCACCCGCTCGACGCCGCCCAGGCGGTGCTCACCGAGCGCCAGCGGCAGATGATGCTGCACGACCCCGACATGATCCGCGAGTTCGCGCGCTTCGTCGGAGAGGGCCTGGCAGGCACCGGCTACGGCCCGATCGAGGTGCGGGCGATCACCTCCATCTCCCTCAACGCCCGCCCGCGGCAGCCGATGATCGACCCCGAGGTCGACCTCGCCGCCCAGCCGCGCCCGCGCGGCGCCGCGCCCTGGATCGTGCCCTTGCGGGACTAGGAGACCGTCTTCCTCGCCGGAGGTCCGGCTCTCAGGCGGTCGATCTCCAGGACATCGAGAGTCGCTTCCCCGACGCGGCGCACTCCTGGAGGTAAAGGTTGATCAGTGTCTGGTAAGGGACCCCGACCTCCTCCGAGAGTCCCTTGAAGTAGTCCAAGGTCGGGACGTCCAGGCGGATCGTGATCTGCTTCTTCAGACGCTTAGCGTACGGGTTGGGACGGGCCTTGGAAAAGTCGTAGCGCTTCCTCATCGCCGCAATCTCCGGTTGTACTCCTCTCGCTCGTAACGGTCGGCCTTGCGCGCCGAGATGATCCGGATGACTTCCTCAGCTACTCGATAACAGTGAGAGACGACGACCGTGCGTAGCTGGATGCTGAGCCCCAAGAGCACGAACCGATCCTCCTCCTCCGAGTGGTCCGGGTCGGCGAGCAGCAAGGCGTTCTCGTCGTAGAAGACGCTCGCGCCTTCCTCGAAGGAAACGCCATGCTTCCGGCGGTTCGCGGCATCCTTGGCCTCATCCCACTCGAACCGCAGCTCGCCCACGGAACTACAGCATAACTACGCTGTAGTGGCGAGGGCAAGCCCTCTAGCTCACCGTCTTCCGGAACGCCCGCGCGCTGCCGAGCACCAGGACGGTGGCGATGGCGAGGAGGGCGGCGACGTGCTGCCAGAGGTCGAGGAAGCCGGCGCCGCGGATGACGATGCCGCGGGAGATGGCGATGAAGTGGGTCGCCGGCAGGACCTGCGCCACCCATTGCAGCGGCCCGGGGAGCGACGAGAGCGGGAAGATGTAGCCCGAGAGCATGATCGACGGGAGCAGCACCATCTGCGCGATCTGCGTCGCCTCCATCTGCGTCTTGGCGCGCGCCGAGATCAGCAGGCCCAGCGACAGCAGCGCGAAGAGGTAGACCGCGGCGAGCCCGAGGAGCAGCGGCACGCTGCCGTGGATCGGCACCCGGAAAACCGTAGACATCAGCGCCAGCACCACCAGGAGCTGGAGGAAGGAGAGGGCGAGGTAGGGCAGGAGCTTGCCGAACACCACCGCGATCGGCGAGGCCGGCGTCACCATGAGCTGCTCGAGGGTGCCGCGCTCGCGCTCGCGGACGATGGCGTAGGCCGAAAGCAGCGTCCCCGAGAAGGTCAGGAGGATGGCGATCAGCCCCGGGATCAGCAGGTTGGCGCTGCGCGAGTCGGGGTTGAAGAGGAGCTGCGGCCGCGCCTCCAGCGGCAGCTCGTCGGTCCCCTGCTCGCGCGCGAGCTGCTCGAGCGAGCGCGAGAGCGTCAGCCCGTTGGTCGCCGCGAGGGTCTGCGACGACAGGCTCGAGTCCGAGCCGTCGATCAGCACCAGCACCCGCGCCGTCTCGCCGTAGAGCCGCCGGCGCGCGAAGTCGGGCGGCACCTCGATCCCCACCGACGCCTCCCCGGCCACGATCGCCTCGCGCAGCGCCGCCCGCGACGGCACGTGGCGCTCGACGGCGAAGAGGCCGGTGCTCGCGAAGGCGGCGAGGAGCTCGCGGCTCTCGGCGCTGCGGCTCTGGTCGAAGACCGCGGTCGGCACGTCGGTGACGTTGGTGTCGATCAAGCCGAAGAGGACGAGCTGGAAGACCGGCAGGGCGAGCGCGAAGCGCAGGGTGCCGCGGTCGCGCACCATCTGCAGGCCCTCCTTGCGCAGGACGGCGCCGAAGCCCCTCACCGCGCCGCTCCCGCCGCCGCCGCGACGCCGGCGGCCTTGCCGTCGCCTTGCATCGCCGTGAGCCGCACGAAGACGTCTTCCAGGCTGGGGTCGATGGCGCGGACGCGGACGTCCGAGCGCCCGGCGGCCTCGAGGTCACCCTCGATTCTCTCGTCCGGCACGCCGGCGTCCACCAGCAGGTGGAGGGCGTTGCCGAAGATCGTCACCTCCTGGACGTAGGGGAGCGACCGCGCCCGTCCCATGACCGCAGCCGCGCCGCGGTCGCACTCCGCCTCGACCCGCCGCGTCCCCGCCGGCGTCACCTCCGGCAGCCGCGTCAGCTCGTCCGGGCGCCCTTCGACGAGCAGGCGGGCCATGTAGAGGTAGCCGACCGTGCCGCAGCGCTCGGCCTCGTCCATGTAGTGGGTGGTGACGAGGAGGGTCACGCCCTCGGCGGCGAGCTCGAAGAGCAGGTTCCAGAGCTCGCGCCGGGCCACCGGATCGATGCCGGCGGTCGGCTCGTCGAGGAACAGGACCCGCGGCCGGTGCATGACCGCCGCGGCGAGCGACAGGCGCTGCTTCCAGCCGCCGGAGAGCTGCCCGGCCAGGCGGTCGAGGTAGGGCCCGATGCCGGTCAGCTCGATCGCCCACCGCCGGCGCTCGCGCGCCGTCTCGCCGGCCAGGCCGTAGACCGAGGCGAAGAAGTCCAGGTTCTCGGCGACCGACAGGTCCTCGTAGAGCGAGAAGCGCTGCGGCACGTAGCCGATGCGCGCCCGCACCGCCTCGCCCTGCGTCGCGACGTCGAGGCCGTCCACCGCGGCGCGGCCGGCGGTCGGAGCGAGGAGGCCGCAGAGGATGCGGATGAGGGTCGATTTGCCCGAGCCGTTGGGACCGAGGAGGCCGTAGATCTCGCCGCGGTGCACGCGCAGCGAGACGCCGTCGAGGGCGCGCACCCGGCCGAAGTCCTTGACGATCTTCTCGGCCTCGATCCCCCAGCCGCCGGCGGCCGCCGGTGCAGCCGAGGCCGCCGGCGCGGACGTGCCAGGCTCGATCACCGCTCGTCCCCCTTCCCGTCCTCGTCCTCGAGGTGCACCAGCGCGGCCATCCCCGCCTTGAGCTCCGGCGCCGGCTCCACCTCCACCTTGACGCCGAAGACCTGCTCGGCCCGCTGCTCCAGGGTCTGGACGTTACGCGGCGTGTACTCGGCCTGGTCGCGGATCTCGACGATCCGGCCGCGGAAGCGGCGCTCGGGGAAGCTGTCCACCGTCACCGCCGCCGGCTGGCCGACGCGCACGCGGCCGAGCGCGGGCTCCGGCACGTAGACGCGCACCCAGAGCTGCCCGGCCTCGAGCAGCGAGGCCACCGGGCGGTTGGCCGGCACCAGGTCCCCGGGCCGCAGATCGAGGCTCTCGACGACGCCGGCCGCCGGCGCCGCGACCAGCGTCTCCTGGCGCTGCCGCTCGAGCAGCGCCAGCCGCGTCTCCTCGCGGGCCAGCGCCGCCCGCGCCGCCGCCACGTCCTCCTCGCGGCCGCCGCTCTCGGCCTCGCGCAGGGTCTCGCGGGCGGTGGCGGCGCGCACCGTCGCGGCGTCGTAGTCGCGGCGCGGGATCACCCCTTGCCGCCAGAGGGCCTCGAAGCGGCGGCGGTCGGTCTCGGCGGCTCGGTACTCGATCTCGGCGCGGCGCACCGCCTCGCTGCGCGGCCCGCGCTCGGTGCGGGCGAGGGCCGCCCGCGCCTCCTCGATCCGCGCCCGCTGCTCGGCGACCTCCAGGTCGCGCAGGTCGGAGTCGAAGCGGACGATCGGCTGGCCGGCCGCCACCCGGTCCCCCTCCTCGACGTAGACCTCCAGCACCCGCCCGCCGACCAGCGACCCCACCTCCACCGTCCGCGCCTCCAGCGAGCCGGAGAGGACCAGCCCCTCGCGGTCCCGCCGGGCGGCGCGCCACAGCCAGGCACCGGCGGCGACGACGGCGAGGAGGAGGACGGCGACGGCGGCGCGGCGCTTCATCGTAGGGCGTTGAGCCGCCGGCAGTGTATCCGCAGGCAGTCTTCTTGCTTGACCCCGCCCGCGAGGCCGGCCGATGCACCCCCCCGACAGCGCGCAGTGGGTCCTCCAGCTCGTCTGGCTCTTCGCGTTGGCGCTGCCGATCGCCTGCGTCGCCTGGACGGTCACCCACGAAGAGGTCTTCCGCGAGCCGCGCGAATGGTGCGAGCGGCGCTCCCAGACGGCGCGCTCGCTCCTCGGCCGCAAGTTCTTCTACCTCCTCACCTGCGAGTACTGCTTCAGCCACTACGTGACGATCCTCTTCCTCGTCGTCACGCGCTACCGGCTGCTCCTCGACGACTGGCGCGGCGTCCTGGTCGCCTTCTTCGCCCTGGTCGCCGTGGCCAACGTCTACATGAGCGCCTTCGGCCGCCTCCGCCAGGAGGTCAAGGTGGAGAAGCTGGAGGCCGAGACGAAGGAGAAGGAGCTGGAGAAGGTGGAGCTGGAGGTGGAGCGGGCGGAGGAGCGGCGGCCGGGGCGGGTGCGCTCGCGCTATTAGGCGCGGGTCTCTTCGCTGCCCCTGCCGTGCACGGCGACCTCCTCCTCCCGCCACTCCCGGCCGCAGCCGCGGCAGCTCCAGCGCCGGTGCAGGACCGGCACCGGGAACCCCAGGAGCAGCCAGGCGGCGACGAAGGCCTTGAGCGACCAGCGGCGGTAGCGCAGCTCGGCGGACCGGCAGCCGGGACAGCGCCGCACCGTCACTTCTTCCCCTTCTTCGACGAGGTAGATCTCCGGCAGCGACTCCTCGCGTGCCAGCTCCGCCGCCGCGGCCTCCAGGTCCTTGCGGCGGACCTGGAGCTTGACGCCCCCTACGGCCTGGGAGACCGCCCAGACGATGCGGACGGTGTGCTCGTCGGCGACGCTGGCCTCGATCCCCGCCGACTCCAGCCGCGCCTTGCCGAGGAGCGCCTCCCAGGGCGTGCTGAAGGCCGCCACCGTCACCCGCGGCTCGAGG
>DASWHY010000128.1:0-5669 GCA_036397955.1 Thermoanaerobaculia bacterium
GTGGAGATGTTCCGCAAGCTCCTGGACCAGGGGCAGGCGGGGGACAACATCGGCGTGCTCCTGCGGGGCACGAAGAAGGACGACGTGGAGCGGGGGCAGGTGCTGGCCAAGCCGGGTTCGATCACGCCGCACACGCGGTTCAAGGGCGAGGTCTACATCCTGACCAAGGAGGAGGGGGGGCGGCACACGCCGTTTTTCAACGGTTACCGGCCGCAGTTTTACTTCCGGACGACGGACGTGACGGGTGTGGCGCAGTTGCCGGAGGGGACGGAGATGGTGATGCCGGGGGACAACGTGAACCTGGACGTGGAGCTGATCGCGCCGATCGCGATGGAGAAGGGGGTCCGGTTCGCCATCCGCGAGGGAGGGCGCACCGTCGGCGCCGGCACCGTGACGGACATCGTCAAGTAGAGCGCGAAAGGGCAGGCAGAGGCCATGGTCAACGAGAAGATCAGGATCCGGCTCAAAGGGTTCGACTACCGAATCCTCGACACCTCCACGCACGAGATCGTGGACACGGCGCGCCGTACCGGTGCCCGGGTGGTGGGTCCGATCCCCCTGCCCACCCATATCGCGCGCTACACGGTGAACCGCTCGCCGCACGTGGACAAGAAGTCGCGCGAGCAGTTCGAGATCCGCACCCACAAGCGGCTCATCGACATCTTCGACCCCACCGCCCAGACGGTGGACGCGCTGATGAAGCTGGAGCTGCCGGCGGGCGTGGACGTCGAGATCAAGGCCTTCGGAAAGTAGAGGTCGGCGATGGAAGGGATCCTGGGCAAGAAGCTGGGGATGACCCAGATCTACGGCGCGGACGGCACGGCCGTGCCGGTGACCGTGGTCAAGGCCGGACCCTGTCTGGTGGTGCAGCGCAAGACCGCCGCCGCCGACGGCTACGAGGCGGTGCAGGTCGGCCTCGTCGAGGAGCGCCCGGCCAAGAAGGTGACGATGCCGCGCGCCGGGCAGTTCAGGAAGGCGGGCGTGCCGCCGATGCGGCGGCTGGCCGAGTTCCGCCTCGGCGCCGGCGAGGACGCCAACCCGGGCGACGAGGTCAAGGCCACGATCTTCGCCGAAAAGGAGTACGTGGACGTGGCCTCGACGAGCAAGGGCAAGGGCTACCAGGGAGTGGTCAAGCGCCACGGCTTCGCCGGCGGCCGCGCCTCCCACGGCTCGATGTTCCACCGCGCCCCGGGCTCGATCGGCTCCTCCGCCTACCCCTCGCGGGTCTTCCCGGGCATGCGCGCCGGCGGCCGCATGGGCGGCGAGCGGGTCACGGTCAAGAACCTCCAGGTGATCAAGGTGGACGGCGAGCAGAACCTGATCTACCTGCGGGGCGCCGTGCCGGGGGCCAAGAACAGCTACCTGACGATCCGTCGCGCGAAGAAGGGCTAGTCGAGGGACGACGATGAAGACCTGGGTCAAGAACTTCGCCAACGAGCAGGTGCGGGAGGTCGAGCTGCCGGACTCGGTGTTCTCGTATCCCTACAACGAGCACCTGATCCACGAGGCGGTGCAGGCGGTGCTGGCGGCGCGCCGGCGCGGCACCCACAAGACCAAGACCCGCGCCGAGGTCTCGGGCTCGGGCCGCAAGCTCTGGCGCCAGAAGGGGACCGGCCGCGCCCGCACCGGCGACCTCCGCAACCCCAAGTGGCGCAAGGGGGGCACGGTCCACGGGCCGGTGCCGCGCAGCTACGAGAAGGACCTCTCGGTGCGGGAGAAGAAGAACGCGCTCAAGTCGGCGCTGTCGCGGAAGCTCGCCGAGGACCGCATCCTGGTGCTCGAGAGCCTCGAGCTCGACGGCCACAAGACGAAGGACCTGGTGCAGCGCCTGTCGGGGCTGGGGATCGACGGCAAGGCCCTGGTGGTCGACAGCCGCGACAACCAGAACCTGCAGCTCGCGGCGCGCAACAACCGGGCGCTCAAGACGGTGGACGCCCTCGGCGTCAACGTCTACGACGTCGTCGCCCGCGGCTACGTGGTGCTCTCCGCGGACGCCCTGGGCCGGCTGGTGGAGGTGCTCGACAAATGAGGATCACCGACATCATCCGCCGGCCGCTGATCACCGAGAAGTCGACCGGCCTGCGCGACGAGCGCAACGTCGTCGCCTTCGAGGTCCACCGCGACGCCAACAAGATCGACGTCAAGCGCGCGGTCGAGCACCACTTCAAGCGCAAGGTGGCCGAGGTGCGGATCGCCAACATGCACGGCAAGACCCGGCGCCAGGGGCGCCATGCCGGCCGCCGGCCGGACTGGAAGAAGGCCTACGTGCGGCTCGCCGAGGGCGAGCAGCCGATCGAGTTCTTCGAGAGCGTCTAGGACGTCTAGGAGTCGACATGGGCATCAAAGAGCGTAAGCCGACCAACCCGGCGAGCCGGTTCCAGAGCCACCTCGGGTTCGAGGAGATCACCCGCTCGGAGCCGCACAAGCCGCTGGTGAAGGGGAAGGGCTCGTCCGGCGGCCGCAACAACCGCGGGCACTTGACCTCCTGGTTCCGCGGCGGCGGCCACAAGCGGCGCTACCGGACGATCGACTTCAAGCGCGACAAGCACGGCGTGCCGGCGAAGGTCGCCTCGATCGAGTACGACCCCAACCGCTCGGCGCGGATCGCCCTGCTGCACTACGCCGACGGCGAGAAGCGCTACATCATCTGGCCGCACGGCCTGGCCGTGGGCACCGAAGTGGTGGCCGGGGAGACCGCCGAGGTCAACGTCGGCAACGCGCTGCCGCTGCGCCGCATCCCGCTGGGCACGGTGATCCACAACATCGAGCTCAAGATCGGCAAGGGCGGCCAGATGGTGCGCAGCGCCGGCGCCGGCGCCCAGCTCATGGCGCGCGACGGCGCCTGGGCGCAGGTCAAGCTCCCCTCGGGCGAGGTGCGGCGGGTGCACGTCGACTGCTACGCCACGGTGGGGCAGGTCGGCAACCTCGACCACGAGAACGTCTCGATCGGCAAGGCCGGGCGCAAGCGCTGGCTCGGGCGGCGGCCGCACAACCGCGGCGTCTCGATGAACCCGGTGGACCACCCGATGGGCGGCGGCGAGGGGCGCACCTCCGGCGGCCGCCACCCGACGACCCCCTGGGGCGTGCCGACCAAGGGGTTCAAGACCCGCAACAACAAGCGCACGGCCCCGATGATCGTGCGCCGGCGGAACCAGAAGTAGGGACGGAGAGGCGCCATGGCCAGATCGCTCAAGAAGGGCTATTTCATCGACGACCACCTGCGGGCCAAGGTGGAGGCGATGAACAACGCCGGGACCAAGCGGGTGATCCGCACCTGGTCGCGCCGCTCGACGGTGATCCCCGAGATGGTCGGGCACACCCTGGCGGTGCACAACGGCTCGAAGTTCATCCCGGTCTACGTCAGCGAGAACATGGTCGGCCACAAGCTCGGCGAGTTCGCGATGACGCGGACCTTCCGCGGCCACAGCGGCAAGAAGGCCGCCGAGAAGGGCGCGAAGCCCCGCGCCTAGCGGCGCGGCTCCTAGGGCGCGGCGCGAGACGAGAGGAAACGCACGATGGAAGTCACAGCGCGACTTCGCTTCGCCCCGGGCTCGGCGCAGAAGATGCGCCTGGTGGCCGACCTGATCCGCGGCAAGGGGGTGCAGGAGGCGGTGAACCTCCTCGAGGCCACTCCCCGCCGGGTGGCGGCCCGGCACCTGCGCAAGGTGCTGAAGTCGGCGATCGCCAACGCCGAGCACCGGGAGGACAAGGTGGACGTGGACCGGCTCTACGTCAAGGAGATCACGGTCGACGGCGGCCCGGTGCTCAAGCGGGTGCGGCCGGCGCCGATGGGGCGCGCCTTCCGCATCGTGCGGCGGTACAGCCACATCAGGATCAAGCTCGACACGCGGAAGGGGACGACCTAGTGGGCCAGAAAACGCACCCGTACGGCTTCCGCCTGATCTACAACAAGACCTGGCACTCGCGCTGGTACGGCGAGAGCAACTACGCCGACACGCTGCACCAGGACCTGGCGCTGCGCAAGCAGCTCAAGGCGCGGCTGGGGCACGCCGGGGTGTCGGAGATCGACATCGAGCGCGCCGCCGACAAGCTGCGGGTGACGATCTACACCTCGCGGCCGGGGATCATCATCGGCCGCCGCGGCGCCGAGGTGGACAAGCTGCGCGACGACCTGATGAAGCAGATGGGGCGCGAGGTGCACATCAACATCCAGGAGATCCAGCGCCCGGAGCTCGACGCCCAGCTCGTGGCCGAGTCGATCGCCGGCCAGCTGGTGCGCCGCGTCTCCTTCCGCCGGGCGATGAAGAAGGCGATGGAATCGGCCTTCCGCTTCGGCGCCAAGGGGGTCAAGATCATGGTCGCCGGCCGCCTCGGCGGCGCCGAGATCGCGCGCTCGGAGTGGTACCAGGAGGGGCGGCTGCCGCTCCACACCCTGAAGGCCGACATCGACTACGGCCTCGCCGAGGCGCGCACCACCTACGGCGTCATCGGCGTCAAGGTCTGGGTCTACAAGGGCGACCTGCTCAAGGAGAAGAGCCGCCGCGCCACCGCCTAGGGGCGCGCCAAGGCACTGAGGAATCACGTCCATGTTGATGCCGAAAAAGGTCAAGTTCCGCAAGCAGCAGCGCGGCCGCCGCTCGGGCAACGCCAAGGGGGGCGACTACATCGCCTTCGGCGATTACGCCCTGCAGGCGGTCGAGGCGGGCTGGGTGACGGCGCGGCAGATCGAGGCGGCGCGCATCGCGATCAGCCGCGCGGTCAAGCGCGGCGGCAAGCTGTGGATCCGGGTCTTCCCGGACAAGCCGATTACCAAGAAGCCGCTCGAGACCCGCATGGGCAAGGGGAAGGGGAACCCCGAGGAGTGGGTGGCGGTGGTCAAGCCGGCCCGCATCCTCTACGAGCTCGAAGGGGTGACGCACGAGGTCGCCGAGGAGGCGATGCGGCTGGCGGCGCACAAGCTGCCGGTCAAGACCCGGTTCCTGTCGCGCCACGAGGCGTTGAGGTGAGGCGATGAAGGGGATGAAGGCAGCCGAGCTCCGCGACCGCACGGTCGAGGAGCTGCACGAGCGCGAGCGGGACCTCTCGGAGCAGCTCTTCGCGCTGCGCCTGCAGAAGGTCACCGGGCAGCTCGAGAAGCCGTCGCGCGTGCACCAGGTGCGCAAGGACCTCGCCCGCGTGCTGACCGTGCTCGGCGAGAAGGCCGGGAAGTAGGGAGGGCTGGAGATGGTTGAGACGACGGAGACGACCGAGACGACCCCGACCGAGGAGGCCGCCGCGCAGCCCGCCGCTGCGGGCCGCGGCCGCCGGCAGGTCAAGGTGGGGACGGTGGTCAGCGACAAGATGGACAAGACCGTGGTCGTGGCGGTGGGCAACGCCGTCACCCACCGGCTCTACCAGCGGGCCTTGAAGCGGACCTCGAAGTTCGCCGCCCACGACGAGAAGAACGAGTGCCGGGTCGGGGACCTGGTCGCGATCGTCTCCTCGCGGCCGCTCTCCCACAGCAAGCGCTGGCGGGTGCGCGAGATCCTGAAGCGGGCCGAGTAGGGGGGCGCCATGATCCAGATGGGAACGGTGCTGGACGTCGCCGACAACTCGGGCGCCAAGAAGATCGCCTGCATCCACCTGCGCGGCGGCTCGTCGGGCCAGTACGGCCGGCTGGGGGACGTCATCACGGCCTCGGTCAAGGAGGCGTCGCCGGACGGCACGGT
>DASWHY010000129.1:0-4945 GCA_036397955.1 Thermoanaerobaculia bacterium
TGTCGCCGCCGTGCGCTCCCACCCGCCTCCACCGGCCGGAGACACAACCTCCAGACCCCACAGACACCGCCCCGACTCCCCGAATCACCCGCCCAACCCCGCAACTTCCTCAAACAACGTGAGTTGCTGGACGAGAACTAGCTAGCGCTTCGGCGGCCGGGTGGGCCGCATCTCGACCAGGCTCGGCAGGGCGCGCTCCGGGTAGGTGAGGAGGTGGAGGACCATCGCGGCGATGTCCTCGGGCGCGAGGCGCCAGCCGCCGTCCCTGGACTGCTGGCCGTGCCCGAAGTCGGTCTCGACGCTGCCGGGAAGGATCGAGGCCACGCGCACGCCGTGCTGGCGCAGGTCGAGCATCGCCGCCTCGGAGAAGCCCACGAGGCCGAACTTGCTGGCGTTGTAGGCGGCGCCGCCGGCGAAGGGGTTCTTGGCGGCGAGCGAGGCGATGTTGACGATCCAGCCGCTGCCGCGCCGCTTCATCGCCGGCGCGAAGGCGCGGACGCAGTAGAAGGGGCCGGAGAGGTTGGTGTCGATGACGTCGCGCCACTGCTCGCCGGTCAGCTCGTCGACCGGCCCGAAGTGGGCGAGGCCGGCGTTGTTGACCAGGCAATCGACGCGCCCCCCGGTCTCGCCGAGCACCCAGCGCGCGAAGTCCTCGACCTCCTCCTCGCGCCCGACGTCCAGCGCCCGCCCGGCCGCCTTCCCCGCGCCGTAGCTCCCCGCCAGCTCGCCGAGCGCGCGGTCGACCGACGCCTGACGGCGGCTGCAGAGGTAGACTCGCCAGCCTTCGCCGAGGAACGCCTCGACGATCGCCCGGCCGATGCCGCGGCTGCCACCGGTGACGACCGCGATTTGCCCGTCCGCTTCCGCCATGGGCGTACTCTAACGCTCCGCTCTGAAATGCCCCCTCCGGGTGCGCTGTTAGGATGAGTCGAAGGAGGGTGTAAACCCCCATGTTCGACCCAATCTACTTCGTCTTCATCCTGCCGGCGCTGGCGCTCTCGCTCTGGGCGAGCTGGCGCACGCGCTCGGCGTTCAAGAAGTACTCCAAGGTGCGGGCGGCCTCCGGCCTGACCGGCGCCCAGGCGGCGCAGCGGCTGCTCGCCTCCGCCGGGCTGCACGACGTGAAGGTCGTTCCCCACCAGGGGATGCTCTCGGACCACTACAACCCGCTGACCAAGACCCTGGCCCTCTCCGAGGGGGTCTACCAGGTGCCGTCGATCGCCGCGATCGGCGTCGCCTGCCACGAGGCGGGGCACGCCATCCAGCACGCCGTCGGCTACAAGCCGCTCTGGCTGCGCTCGGCGCTGGTGCCGACGGCCAACATCGGCTCCTCCGTCGGCTACATCACGATGATGCTCGGCCTCTTCATGCAGTCGCAGAACATGGTCGGCCTGGGCGCCGTTCTCTTCTCGGCGGTGCTGCTCTTCCAGGTCGTCACCCTGCCGGTCGAGTTCGACGCCTCGGCGCGCGCCAAGCGGCTGGCGGTCGAGCAGGGGATCGTGCTGCCGGGCGAGCGGGAGGGGATGGACCGGGTGCTCAACGCCGCGGCCCTGACCTACATCGCCGCCGCGATCTCGACCCTGATGACGCTGCTCTACTTCCTGCTGCGGTCGGGGCTCCTCGGGGGACGGCGGGACTGATCCCGGCCCGCCCGCCTCGTCCGCTCCGACTCCTCGCCGCCGGGTCGCTGGCCGCCGCCTTCTTAGGCGCCGGCTGCGCGGCCCGGCCGGCGCCGGCGCCGCAGTCGCACCTCCACGCGCCCGCGGCCGAGGCGGCGCCGCCGCCGCTCTTCACCGACCTCGGCAGCTACCACCGCGAGATCACCACCGCCTCGCCCGAGGCGCAGGCCTACTTCGACCAGGGCCTCCGGCTCTTCTACTCCTTCAACCACTACGAGGCCCTGGCGTCGTTCCGCGAGGCGGCGCGGCTCGACCCGAGCTGCGCCCTCTGCGAGTGGGGGATCGCCCTCTCTCTGGGCTCGAACTACAACAGCCCGACCGACCCGGAGCGCGAGCGGACCGCCTACGCGGCCGCCCGGCGCGCGCAGGCGCTGGCGGCGGCGGCGGAGGAGCGGGAGCGCGCGCTCATCGCCGCCACCTTGCGGCGCCACTCGCCCGACCCCGCGGCCGACCGCAAGGCGCTCGACCGCGCCTACGCCGACGCCCTGCGCGACGCCGTCGCGCGCTTCCCCGACGACCTCGACGCCGCGACGATCTTCGCCGACTCCCTGATGAACCTGCGCCCCTGGGACCTCTGGCAGCCCGACGGGCAGCCGCACCCCGGCACCGCCGAGGCGATCGCCACCCTCGAGCGCGTCCTCGCCGCCGCCCCCGACCATCCCGGCGCCAACCACCTCTACGTCCACGCGCTGGAGGCCTCGCCCGATCCCGGCCGCGCCGCAGCGGCGGCGGACCGCCTGCGCGGGCTGGTGCCCGGCGCCGGCCACATGGTGCACATGCCCTCGCACATCTACTTCCGCGTCGGGCGCTACGCGGAGGCCGGCGAGGTCAACGAGCGCGCCCTCGAGGCCGACCGCGTCTACTTCCAGCGGCGCGAGCCCAGCCCGATCTACCGGATGCTCTACTACCCGCACAACATCGACTTCGTCTGGGCGGCGGCGGCAATGGAGGGGCGCAGCGCCGAGGCGCTGCGCGCGGCGCGCGAGCTGGCGGCGACGGTCAGCGTCGAAGACGTGCTGCAGATGCCGGACATGGAGGTCGCGCCCGCGGCGCCGCTCTACGTCCTGGCCCGCTTCGGCCGCTGGGAGGAGGTCCTGCGCGAGCCGGCGCCGCGGCCGGAGCTGCTCTACACGACCGGCATCTGGCGCTACGCCCGCGGCCTCGCCTTCGCCGCCGGCGGGCGGCTCGACGAGGCGCAGGGCGAGCTCGACGCGCTGGCGGCGCACCGCGCCGCCGTCCCGGCCGAGCGTACCCTCGCCGGCTTCTTCAAGACCGTGGACGTGCTGCGGTTGGCCGAGGACGTGCTCGCCGGCGAGCTGGCGGCCAAGCGCGGCGACAGCGCCGAGGCGGTGCGGCGCCTGGAGGCGGCGGCCGCGGCGCAGGACGGCCACTGGTTCACCGAGCCGCCGCCCTGGTACTACCCGGTGCGCCAGTCGCTCGGCGCGGTGCTCCTCGCCGGCGGCCGCGCCGCCGAGGCGGAAGCCGTCTACCGCGAGGACCTGCGGCGCAACCCCGCCAACGGCTGGTCGCTCTTCGGCCTGGCGCAGGCGCTGCGCGCGCAGGGGAAGGAATCCGACGCCGCCGCCGCCGACGAGGAGTTCCGGCGCGCCTGGGCGCGCGCCGACGTCGCGCTCACCGCTTCCCGCTTCTGACCGCGGTTTTCCGCGTAGCGCCCGGCCCACGTGCCGGGCGTTTAATCCTCGGCCGGATGCCCGAGAATCCCCTCCAGCTCCCGCCGCCGCCGCTCCAGCTCCTCCGGCGTGTCCGCTTCCAGCACCAGCCGCAGGTAGGGCTCGGTGTTCGAGGGGCGGACGTTGGCCCACCAGGTCGGATAGCGGATGGTGATGCCGTCGAGATAGTCGATCTCGGCGTCGGCGTAGCGCTCGGCGAGCCGCCGGATCGCCCCCGCCTTGTCCTCGACGACGAAGTTGATCTCCGGGCTCTTGGCGTAGCGGCGCAGCGGCGCGACGAGGGCCGAGAGGGGTCGCCCGGTCTCGCGCAGCAGGTTCAACACCTCGACCACCGCGAGGATCGCCGAGTCGGCGTAGAAGTGGTCGCGGAAGTAGTAGTGGCCTGCCAGCTCGCCGCCGAAGACGCCGTTCCGCTGGCGCAGGGTGGCCTTCATGAAGGAGTGCCCGACGCGCTCGCGCACCGGCACGCCGCCCTTTTCCTGGATGTACTCGGCCACGGCGCGCGAGGAGCGGAGGTCGTAGAGGACGGCGCTGCCGGGGGCCCGGGTGAGGAGCTCGCCGGCGATCAGCCCGGTCATCAGGTCGCTGCCGATCGGCTGCGCCCGCTCGTCGACGAACGCAGCGCGGTCGGCGTCGCCGTCGAAAGCGACGCCCAAGTCGGCGCCGTGCTCGCGCACCGTGCGCTCCAGATCGCGCAGGTTCTCCTCTCTAAGCGGGTTCGCCTCGTGGTTGGGGAAGCGGCCGTCGAGCTCGAAGTAGAGCGGCACGAGCTCGATCCCGGTGGCTTCCAGGATCGGGCGGTAGATCGTCGCCATGCCGTTCGCCGCGTCCACGGCGACCTTCAGGGGGCGGGCGTGCCCGTCGTGAAGAAAGGAGAGGACGTGCCGGCGGTAGTCGTCGAAGACTTCGCCCTGCCGCAGCGTGCCGGGGCGGTCGGCCCGCGGCAGGTCGCCGCTCGCCACTTTCTGCTCCATGAGCGCAATGCCATGGTCCCCCGAGACCGGGCGTGCGCCGTGGCGGCTGAACTTGAAGCCGTTGTAGCGCGCGGGGTTGTGGCTGGCGGTGACCTGGATGCCGCCGGCGGCGCCGCCGTGGCCGACGGCGAAGTAGTTCATCGGCGTGGTGGCCAAGCCGATGTCGAGGACGTCGAACCCGGCTTCGCGGAGGCCTTCGATCAGCGCCGCGGCGAGCGGCGGGCTGTGCTCGCGCATGTCGCGCGAAACGACGACCGTGTTGCCCCGGGCGCGGTCCTCGGCGTCGAGGACGTGCTGGAAGGCGAGGCCGATCTGGCGCGCTACCGCCTCGTTGACCTCGCCCGGGTAGACGCCGCGGACGTCGTACGCCTTGAAGATGCCTGCCATTGGCAATCCCCTGAGTACGTCATCCTGAGCGAAGCGAAGGATCTGGGCGGGGGTGATGCTCCGGCCCGGTCCCCCGCCCAGATTCCTCGGCTTCGCTCGGAATGACAAGTGTCGGCCGTTATCCCGCCTTCTCGATCGCCAGCTCGCCTTCGCCGGTCTCGACCAGCTCGAGGGCGAGGGTCTCGCCCTTGATCCACTCCGCGTGCTCGCGGAT
>DASWHY010000130.1:0-3321 GCA_036397955.1 Thermoanaerobaculia bacterium
TTCGTGATGGATGGCTTCAAGACGGTCTCCATCGGTGATATCCTTGGACCTTTTTTTTGGCGGTTTTGACCGCCGCTCAGCCATATCGCTAGATAACTCGGGCTCGAAAGACGGGCCGCTCCTCCTTCGGATGCCCTTCAGGCGTTTAACGCCTCCAGCTCGTGCAGCAGCCCCCGGCGGGGCGAGACGGATGGATCCGCTGTCTCTGCGACATGGCGCTCTCCTCCTCAAGGCGTCCTCGCCTCGCTGGAACGTTTCATCATTCTTTAACATGCGTTGGGAGGAGAAGCGGGGACGACGGAGGGTTTCGTGGCCGCTATCCTAACGTCCTGCGAAATGGAGTCAGAACTTTCAAGCCCTCGATGCCAACGAAGTCGTCGATATTGCGGGTGATCAAGTCCAGACCGTAGATGAGGGCAGTACCCGCTACCAAGGAGTCTCCTAGCTTGATCTTTCTCGCCTGCCGGAGCCGAACCGCCGTATCGAGGACCGGCCGTGAGAGAGGCAGGATTCGGGCGTCGCGCTGGTGAGCGCGGCCCTGCGCCGCGGATCGGTCGGCGAGTATCAGCTGCAGGCGGCGATCGCGGCCGTGCACGACGAGGCGCCGCGCGCCGAGACCACCGACCGCAGATCCTCGCCCTGTACGGCGTGCTGAAGCGGATGTCCGACAACCCGATGGTGGCGCTCACCCACGCGATCGCGACTGCCATGGTGCACGGTCCGAACGCGGGTCTCGATCTGCTGACGGCGCTCGACGACGACGAGCGGCTGAGCGGGCACCATCGCCTGGACGCGGTGCGCGCTCATCTCCTCGAGCGTGCCGGCGATCGGGTGGCCGCGGTATCCCTCTATCGCGCGGCCGCGGAGAAAACGACCAGCGTTCCGGAGCGCAACTACCTGATGATGCGCGCGGCGCGCCTGAGCGCAGGGCCGTGATGGCGGCTGGCCTCAGGGATCGACGACGACCGCCGCGCTAGAACCGCCGGTGACGGCGAGCCGGTGCACTCCGGGGCCGGTCTGGACGAGCCCGAAGCGGACGCCGAGGGGGGCGCCGTCGAGGGTCGCGGCGGTGCCGGTCCAGGCGAAGGCGAGGTAGGGGCCCAGCCGCTGGCCGGAGGAGCCGGCGGCCTGGATGGCGGCGAGGACGCCCTCGCGCGGCGGCTGGGTCTCGCGCACGTTCGGCGCCGTGCTCTTGTCGCAGGAGCCGACGACCAGGCCGTTGAGGCCCGGCACGTTGAGGCCCGCCGGCGCCGCGGTGTTGTGCACGTAGACGTCCTCGGAGGCGCCGGCCGAGAAGCGGTTGGCGTTGTAGCGCAGGCAGTTCGCGGGGAGGGACGGCGGACCGACGTCGCGCAGCGGGATGCCGGCCTGGCCGGCGAAGAGGCTGCGCTGCACGGTCCCCGCGACCGGGTCGCGGTTCGACGGGATCGCGAAGATCGCGGCCCCCAGCCCGGCGCTGTTGCCGAGGAAGCGGCTGCCGTCGGCGTCGAGGGTCGCGCCGCGCACCTGGACGGCGCCGCCCGACGAGCCGGCCGAGTTGCCGGCGAAGGTGACTCCGGAGAGGGTGGCGAGCGACGCCCCGACCAACGACAGGCCGCCGCCGGCGCCGTCCGTGCCGCGGGCGCTGGAGCCAAGGACGAGCCCGTCGCGCATTTCCAGCTCGACCAGGTCGCCGCGGAGCGCGCCGCCGCTGGCGGCGGTGTTCCCTCGCCGCGTCGTCGAGCAGCCGCTGAAGACCACGCCTTCGAGCAGGACCCCGGCGCGGTTCGCCCCGAGCCCGCCCTGGGCGGGCACGCCGGCGCCGGTCACCCGCGCGCCGTCGCCTCCCGCCAGCAGGCAGCCGCCGGAGAGGGCGCCGGCGAGGCCCGCGTCGAGCGGTCCCTGGAGGAGCACGTCGCGGAGCACGACCCGGGCGTTGGGGCGGTTGATGCTGCCGTTCCCCGTCGAGGCGTCCGCCTGGTCGGCGGAGAGGGCGGCGATCGCGCCGCCGAAGCCGTCGCCGGCGCCGGCGCGGTGGTTGCGGAAGATCGAGCCCGTCGCGTCCAGCACCGAGCGGTAGAGGTTGACGGCGGCGCCGACCGCGGCGCTGTTGTCGGCGAAGGCGCTGTCGAGGGCCGTGACGGTGACCTGGTCCTCGGCGTGGATGGCGCCGCCCTGGGTGTCCGAGATCGCGCTCTGGCCGGGCGCCGGGCGGGCGTGGTTGGCGTAGAAGCTGGTGCGCTCCAGGCGCACGGCGGTACGCGGCGTCGCGAACGGTTGGGTCCAGGTGCCGAAGGCGTAGAGCGCGCCGCCCACCCAGGCCGCCTCGTTGCCGGAGAAGAGCACGTCGGTGAAGCCGGCGGTCGAGTTGAGGAGGTAGACCGCGCCGCCTGCGGCGTTGGCGCTGTGCCCGGGCAGGTTGCTGCGGTTGGCGACGAAGCGGCCGCCGGTCGCGGCCAGCGTCGAGTCCAGCGCCTCGACGGCGCCGCCGCGGCGGGTCGAGCCGTTGCCCTGGAAGGTGCTCTGCACGAGCGAGACGTGCGCGTTGCGGGCGAGGCGCAGGGCGCCGCCGCCGACCGACACCCCGGACGTCGTGTTGCCGGTGAAGACACAGCGCACGAAGCTCGCCTCGGCCGCCTCGACGGTGACGCCGCCGGCGTCGGTCTTGCCCGGCGCCGCCCGGCCGTTGCGGAAGGTCAGACGGCGGAAGGTGACCCGCTTGCCGCGCGAGCGGTCGCCGTTCTTGAAGCGCAGGACCGGCCGCTGGCCCTGGCCGTCGAGGAACACGGCGGCGTTCGGGGCCGCCTGGATGGTGAACGCTTTCCTCAGGTTGGTGATCGAGAAGCCACCGGCGGGGGAGGGGTAGGTCCCGCCGCTGAGCTCGATCACGCCGCCGTCGGCGACGTTGCGGATGGCGGCGCTGAGCTCGGCGGAGGTCTTGACGCCGATCTTCGCGGGCGCCGCCGCGGCGGCCGCCGGGAGCGCCAGCGCGGCCGTGACGAGGGCCGCCAGCACCCCGGCGAGAGTCCGGTCGTAGGTCACACCCCGAGAACGGGGTCGCGGGGCGCGGCTATTCCGCAATCCGGGCCGCTTTTTCTTCCAACTCGCGGCGGTCCAGCTCTTCGAGGGGTAGCGCCGCCAGGCGCGCCACCCG
The DNA here is from genome assembly GCA_036397955.1 of Thermoanaerobaculia bacterium. Taxonomy (GTDB): domain Bacteria; phylum Acidobacteriota; class Thermoanaerobaculia; order Multivoradales; family UBA5704; genus DASUNQ01. The sequence continues at coordinate 3,134 of DASWHY010000130.1, forward strand.
GCCGGCGAGGGCGCGCGCGGCGGCCGTGAAGGCCGCCCGCCGCTCCGCCTCGTCCCCCTCGACCGCCGCCGGGTCCCGCATCCCCCAGTGCGCCACCGCGGTGCGCCCGGGCCAGAGGGGGCAGCTCTCGCGGGCGTCGTCGCAGACGGTCACCACCAGGTCGAACTCGATGTCGGTGAGCTCGCGCC
>DASWHY010000131.1:0-6360 GCA_036397955.1 Thermoanaerobaculia bacterium
GCGTAGGCGGCGAGCGTCATCTCGGTCATCAGCTTCGCCCAGCCGTACATGTTGTCGGCGTCGTAGGGCGGGCCCACCATCTCCTCGGAGAGGTACAGCTCCTCGGTGACGTCCCCCTGCAGGTGGTTCGGATAGACGCAGCCGGAGGAGGCGAAGACGAACTTCTCGACCCCGGCCTCGTGCGCGGCCTTGACTAGCATGCCGTCCATCGCCAGGTTCTGCGCGCAGGCCGCCTGGTGGAGATCGACGAAGCCGCGGCCGCCGTGGATGGCGGCCAGATGGAAGACAACGTCCACGCCCGCGACGGCGTCCTGCGCCACGCCCGGCGCCAGCAGATCGTCACGCCGGAAGTCCACCCGCCCGGCGTCGATGTGCTCCTGGATGTTGGCGAGCTTGCCGCTCGAGAGGTCGTCCACCACGCGGATGTCCCGCGCCCCCTTCTCGACCAGCAGATCGATCAGGTGGGAGCTGATGAACGAGGCCCCGCCGGTGACGAGGATCTTCTTGGACGCCCAATCCATCGCTCAAGGCCTCCGTGCAAGGCTGCGGTATGCCAAAGTGGCCGCTTCGACCGGCAGATGGACTGGGTCGAGCCGCTGATCCACCCGGTTCCGCCGTAGATCCATTGGGTTCGGCCGCTGATCCACTCGGTTCCGCCGTAGATCCATTCAGTTCGGCCGCTGATCCATTCAGTTCCGCCGTAGATCCATTGGGTTCGGCCGCTGATCCACTCGGTTCGGCCGCTGATCCACTCGGTTCGGCCGCTGAACCATTCGGTTCCGCCGTAGATCCATTGGGTTCGGCCGCTGATCCACTCCATCCGGCCGCCGATCCACTCGGTTCGGACGGTTAAACCCTTGAAACCGCTCTACTTGGAGCCGAGACATTCTATCAGAGCCCGGCGTCTCCCCGCAAGCGCGTCGGCGAGCCGCAGGGAACGAGGGCGGAGCCCCCGCGCCGCCGCCAGCGCCGCCCACTCTGCGGCCAGCCGGGCGGCGATCAGGGAGCGGGCCAGCCGCGGGTGCTTCAACTTCCCGTGCTTCCGCAGCAGCAGCCAGCGGTTGCGGTGGTAGCGGGCGACCCGCTCGCCCGTCCGCTGCGGCGCACCGCCCCCTTCGTGGAAGGCCAGGAGCCGGGGGTCCACCGCCAGGCGCCAGCCGGCGCGGCGGAGACGGATCGAAAGGTCGTGGTCGAGGTCCAGCCAATCGAACTCTTCGTCGAAGCCGCCGACGGCAAAGAACGCCTCCCGCCGCACCGCCATGGCGCAGGTGAAAACCGAGAAGCGCTCGCCCGCCGGCCGTCGTCGCCGCAGGCGCCGGCGCAGCGCGTCGAGCCGTTGTCCCAGGACCAGCCCGAGCACGTCCGGCTCCTCCTCCGACGACGCCGTCGGCCGGCCGCCGGCGCCGACCGTCGTGAAGCCGACCAGCGCCAGCTGCGGATCGGCGGCGAAGGCTTCGCGCAACGGCGCGCCGAACTCGGCCAGCGGGTAGGCATCCGAGTCGAAAAGGACGACGATCTCCGCCGCGCACGCGCTAACGCCGCGGTTCAGACTGCGGACTAGGCCCAGGTTCGTGGGGTTCACCAGCACGCGCGCCAGCCCGTCGAGCTCCGGCGGGGGCGAGGCCTTCGAAGCGTCGTCCACGACGACTACGTCGCCGGCGCCGGTAAACCGTGCAACCGCGTCCAGGCAGCGCCGCGTCAGCTCCCAAGTCTCGTAGTTGGTGAGGACGACGCCGAGCGAGAGATCGCGCTCGTGCAGCACCCGGCTCACGCCGCCGGCTCCGGGCGCGCGAGAAGCACGACCGAGCAGCCGTACGCCTCGCGCAGCACCCGCGGCGGCCCGAAGCCGGCAGCCGCCAGCAGCTCCAGGCAGCGTGCCGTGTCGCAGCGCCTGTGGTGGAGCTCGACGACCGCCCGGCGCACCCGCGGCAGCAGGTCCCCGGCGTAGGTCTCGAGCAGCTCCAGCTCCGCGCCCTCGATGTCGCACTTGAGGAGGTCGACCCGCGGCCAATCGGCGGTCAGCGCCGCCAGATCGACGTATGGCGCCGCCACCTGCCGCCCGCCGTCCCGCGGCAGCGCCGAGTGCTCGAAGTGGTGCGGCGACTCGAAGAGGCGCCCGGCGCCTCCTCTCCGCCCGGCCAGCCCTGGGACGAGGCGCACCCGCCCGGCGAGCGCGGCCTGGGGCAGCAGGCGCCGCTCGAGCTCGCGGACGAGGGCGCGGCTCGGCTCGAGGCAGGTGATCCGGAAGTCGATCCCTCTTCGCTGTGCGAGATCGGCGAGGCGCAGGGCGAAGTAGCCGACGTTCGCTCCGAGATCGAGCACCGCGAGCGGCCGGTCCGCCGGCGCGTCATCGAGGGCGGCGCAGATCGCTTCGTCGTACTCGCCGTCGGCGAAGACGTCGTTGTAGATCGTCCAGTCGGCGGGGCTCTCGACGGCAACCTCGAGCCCGGAGGGGAGCCGCCGCCGCAGGTTCGGCAGCCGCCAGAGCAGCCGCCGGAGCGGCTGGACGAGCCTGTCCGGCAGCACTCGGCGGAGCGGGCCGGGGAGGACCAGCGGCATCACCGGCCGCCCGCCGGATCGCGAGCGAGTCGCCACCCCCGGAAGAGAGCCGCGGTGCCCACCGCGAGGCCGATCAGACAGAGCAGGAGCGCAGACCGCGGAGGGAGCCGTTGCAGACGGAAGGCGATGCGCACCGGCCACCAGTAGAGAGTGCGGTAGTCCGAGGTCTCGAGCACGATCTCCGGTGGCACCATCGGACGCCCCTCCAGCGTCATGCCCGGCTGATCGGCCCAGGTGTTGGCGACGGCGAGCAGCGCGCGCGGCAGCCGCTGAGGCACCGCCGCGCATTCGAACCGCCAAGGGCTGCAGGGGCGCTGCTCGGCCACCTCCACGTTGAAGCGCACGTACTCCTCGGTCGAGGCGGGGAGAACGGTCGAGAAGAGCTGCGGCAGGGCGAGCAAGGGAACCAGGACGGCCCGCCGCGGCGAGCGCGCGAAGAAGCCCGCCAACGCGGGAGCCAGCAGCACCTGAGGCGCGGCGAGGAACCGCGGCCCCCAGGCATGACCGCCACTCCAGAAGTGGAAGGCGGCGAAGAAGAGCAGCGCGACGGCCAGCACGAGGAGACCGCCGAGACGGATCACGCGTTCGTCTCCGGCCGTCGACGAGAAGGTCGCGGGAAGCGCGAGCAGGACGGCCGGCGAGTACCACAAGAGACCGCGGTACGGGCTGAAGAGCAAGGCCGCGAGCCGCTCCCCGTAGCCGTCGAAGCGGAACATCGAGAGGCCGTTCTGCGCGAACCAGACCCCGTACCCGGTCTCCCACCAGGCGCCGAAGCGGGCAACGTTGTAGAGGAGCAGCGCGCCGGCGGTGCCGCCCAGCAGGAACGCCGCCCCCGCGAGGTCGGGCCACCGCAGGCCGTGCCGGTGGCGGACAAGGAGGAGGAGGCTCACGCCGGCCAGCACCGCGAGCTGTGGCAACACCGCCCAGCGAGTGGCCACGGCGACCGCGCCGCCGGCGGCCATGAACAGGGCCGGCCAGCTCCGGCCGGCCGCGAGGCGCGCCGCCCCGTAGAGCCACAAAGCGTAGCCGAGCGCGACGAGGTGCTCCTCCTGCCCCGTCCGTGCGTAGTGCCAGAAGAGGCTCCCGAGCGCCACCGCCGACGCGGCAAGGAAGGCGACGCGCGCGGAGTGCCCCAGCAGGCGCAGGGCGAGAAAGAGCAGGACGACGGCGGCGGTCGAGACGAGCGGGAAGACGGCGAGAGAGATGGCGAACGTCTCGCGGACACTCTCGGGCACTCCCGCCCCAGGGAGTGCCCGGACCGCGACGAGGACGGGCACCATGAGCACCGATTGCAGGGGGCCGAAGAAGGAATAGACCCGGCCGTCCGCCAACGTCACCGCGCCGTTGCCGCCCGGCGCCGGCAGAGCTCCTTCACGGCCGGCGAGCCAGGAGCGCGCCGTTTCGTAGCGGGTCACGGCATCGCCCGACTCGAAGCCGCCCGACGAGGTCATCAGATAGACGAGCCAGATCCCGGCGGCCAGCCAGGCGACGGTGCGGCGCTGGACGCCGTTGACCGAAGCCATCATCTGCCCTCCGGCTCGCCGCGCCGCACGGCACGTGCGATCTCGCGCCCGACGAGGCGGCTTCCCGCCGGGCTGAAGTGGACGTCGCCCGCCAGGAAGAGCAGTTGCCATTCCGGGTCCTCCGAGAACGCTGGGAAGAGGTCGAGGAAGGGAATCGAGCGCGCGGCGCAGACCTCACGGATCGCGGTGCGGAAGGCCGCGGCGCCCGCCGACGGGCGGCTGCCGTGGAGCTGCTCGCGCTCGTGGAACCAGCGCGGGAAGCGGCGCCGCAGCTCCCGGTAGCGCGCCGGGTCGTGCTCGGTGTAGAGCACCTGTGGCAAGGGGTAGACGACCACCAGGAGCCGCATCCCCCGGCGCGCGGCCAGCGCGTGCAGCCGCGCCAGGTTCGCCTCCAGCCGCCGCAGCCCGTCGCGCGCCCAGCCCTCGCGGCTCGGCGCGTGGTCTACCCAGGCGTGGCGGAGGACGGCGCGCGCCTCCGGTGAGAGCGCGAGGTAGGCGGCGGTGGAAAGAGCCGCGGCGGTGCGCAGGCGCGCCGCCTCGGCGGCGTCGAGGACGATCTCCCGTCCGGCGTGCGCCACCTCGGCCGGCGGGGTCCGCCCCGCGAGACGCTGCATGCCGCGGCGGGTCCAGCGGGCGAGCGCCAGCCGGTTGTAGAGCCAGCGCACGGGCGGCAGGTGGCCGCTACCACGCAGGCGCAGGGGCTCGCCGTCCGCCGCGTACTCGTACTCCCCGGCGTAGGCCAGCTCGTCCTGGACGTCCGAGAGGTCGGGCAAAACCACCACCACGTCCGCGCGGTACCCGTGCGCCAGGAAGCGCTTGAGCCGCTGGTACTCCAGCAGCGGCGAATACGAGACCCGGCCGCCGTTGAGGACCTCGTAGCGGTCGCCGCCGAGCTCCGCCTCGGCGAAGGCGCTCGGCGTCTCGTCGGCCGGAAGCCCCAGCCCTTCGGTGAACGAATCGCCCAGGAAGACCACGCGGCGGCGCGGCGCGGGGTCGCGCGCCACGGCGCGGCGCGCCGTGGCGTCCTTCCAACCCAGGGGGTTGGTGGCGGTCCGGTGGCCCGCCGCGTCCACGTACTCGACGCCGGCGCGGTACGGGTGGTGCTCGTAGGGGTCGGCGAGCGAGAGGAAGCCAGGGCCGTAGGCGGCGCGCGCCACCATCTCGCCGGCGCCCAGCGCGAGGAGGCTCGCGCCGCCGGCGACGACAAGCCGCAGCGCCCGGGGGCTCATGCGCGGGTGAGCACGACGTCCCCGAGCACCAGCCGGTCCATGCGCGTCCGCAGGAAGCAGTCGAGCGCCTCGGCCGGGGTGTTGACGATCGGCTCGTTCTCGTTGAACGAGGTGTTGAGCACCATCGGCACGCCGGTCCGCTCCTCGAAGGCGCGGATGAGCGCCCAGTAGCGCGGGTTGGCGCGGCGCGAGACGGTCTGCAGGCGCCCGGTGCCGTCGACGTGGGTCACCGCCGGCACCGCGGCGCGGCGCTCCGGGCGGACCGGGTAGACCTTGAGCATGAAGGGATCGGGCACGTCGATCGTGAACCAGTCGCCGGTGCGCTCCTCCAGGACCGACGGGGCGAACGGGCGGAAGGACTCGCGGCGCTTGATCTTGCGGTTGAGCAGGTCGCGCATGTCGCCGCGGCGCGGGTCGGCGAGGATCGAGCGGTTGCCGAGCGCCCGCGGCCCCCACTCCGAGCGCCCCTGGTACCAACCGACGACCTCGCCGTCGGCGATCGCCGCCGCCGTCGCGGCGACCAGCGCCGCCTCGTCGCGTGCGGCCTCCACGCGCACTACGCCACCCTCGGTGTCCCAAGGGCCGTCGGCGCCTTGCGAGCCCGGGAGCCGTTCGGCGATCGCTCGCCGCGCCTCGGCCTCGCCGTAGGCCGGCCCCCAGTAGCTGTGTTCCATGACGAACTCGCGGGGGCCGCCGAGCTCCTGGTGGTGCACCCAGAGGGCGGCGCCGAGGGCGGTGCCGGCGTCCCCCGCCGCGGCCTGGATGAAGACCTCCGCGACGTCGGTCTCGGTGAAGAGCTTGCCGTTGGCGACCGAGTTGAGGGCGCAGCCGCCGGCGAGGGCGAGGCGGGAGAGGCCGGTCCGCTTCTGGAGCGCCCGCACCAGGGCGAAGAAGCGCTCCTCGTAGACCCGCTGCAGCGAAGCGGCGAGGTCGCGGTGGCGGTCGGTCAGCTCGTCGCCGGGCTGCCGGGCCGGCCCGAGCAGCTTTTCGAGCGCGGGGGTGTAGATCGGGCCGAGAGTCGGAGCGCCGTCCTCCCAGGTCATCTCCAC
>DASWHY010000132.1:0-9582 GCA_036397955.1 Thermoanaerobaculia bacterium
CGTCCGCGCCCGCGTGCCGATGTGGAGCGAAGACCGCGAGATGGCCCCCGACCTCGCCGCCGCCGAAGAGCTCCTCCGCGGCGGCCTCGACGCGCACCTCGAAGGGCTCGCGTAGCGCCGGCGCTCCGTCGTTCATTGACCATTCGCCATGGCCGGCTGTAGGCTGCGCGCCCAATCGACAGACCGAGAGAGGAGGGAGCTGGTGGCCAAGAACATCGAGCAGATCGTCGAGGTCGATCCGCTGTCCGTGTACCTGCCGACGCGCGTCTACCTGATCCTCGTCGAGATCAAGCACCCTCACGTCCCCAAGGTCGCCGACATCCGCAGGGCGGTCAAGGCGCTGACTCCGCGCGAGCGGAAGGCCGCTCTGAGCCACTTGAACACGGTGGAAGAGACCGCGAAGCTGGTCCGCGCCGAATTGGAACGGGCTGGGGGCTGAGCGCGGCACGTAGCCGCTGCGCAGCCGCGGCGCTCGCCGGTCTCGTCGCGCTCCTCGGCGCCCGCGCGGCGGGCGCCGAGGTGAAGCAATCCGCCGCGGACGGCTTCCTCGTCGCTCACACCTTGCAGTTGAGTGCGGCGCCGCCGGCGGTCTACGCGGCGCTCGGCGAGGTGGGCCGCTGGTGGAGCAGCCGGCACTCCTGGTCGGGGTCGGCGGCGAACCTGAGCCTCGCGTTCGAGGCCGGCGGCTGCTTCTGCGAGCGCTGGGCGGAGGGAAGCGCCGAGCACGCGCGCGTCGTCTTCGTGGTGAAGGACCAGGCGTTGCGCCTGCGCGGCGCGCTCGGGCCGCTCCTGGCGATGGGACTCGACGGGCTGCTCTCCTTCGAGCTGGCGCCGGCCGAGGGAGGGACGCGCCTCGAGGTCTCTTACCGCGTCAGCGGCGACGGGCTGAACGACCTGGCGCCGATCGCGCCCGCCGTGGACGGCGTCATCGGCGAGCAGGCGGGGCGGTTGAAGCGCTTCGTCGAGACCGGCAGTCCCGAGCCGGCGACCACGCCGTAGCGCCCCGCCTACGTGCCGGGCATTTTCTCCTTCGCCGCGCTGTCAGGATCGATGCGGGTCACGCGGCAGCTCGAGCTTTTCGGCCGGCCACTCCAATCGGCGCTGGCCGCCGTTCAGTCGCCGGTGAAGACGCCGTCGCCGCCTATCGTTTCGCCGCCAGCCTGCGTGACACGGCGGTCGTCGTCCTTGCCCTCGGAGATTGTTTCTTCCCGGCCGCCGAAAGCTCTTCCCTGACCACGGTCCGCACCGCGTCCAGCACGGATCGTTGCTCGACGTGTGCAACCAGCGCGTCGTTGATCAGGGTCTGGTAGTTGCCTCCTCCGGCCTTCTCGACGATCGCACGGAAGTGATCGATGACTCTATTGTCCAGCCGGATGGAGATCTTCGTTTTCCCGGGCTCGGGCCGAAGCACTGGGCCGCGCCGGGCACGGGAGAAGTCGATGTCTCGGTAGGGCTCAGCGGCGGGTTTGCTCATAGCGGGACCTCTGAGATCGGTTGGCTTTCCAGGCTGAGATGATCCGTAGGATGTCCGGCTCGCGATCGGTGTAGACGACGACGAGCAAGTTGCCGAGGCCGCTGGCGCCCAAAGTGACGAACCGCTGCTCACCCTCCGCAGCGGGATCCTCGCGCGTCAGCGCCCGCTGATCCTCCAGGACCGTGGCGGCTTCCGGGAATCCAACGCCGTGTTCTCGGAGGTTCGCCTCCGCTTTGGCGGGATCCCACTCGATCCGCACGCGCCCAGCGTATGGACGTTTGTCCCCCTTGTCAAGCTAGCGAGCTTTCCGGCGGCGCAGCCGGGACGTAGCCCGGGCGCTACCACCCGCCGCCGCCGCCGCCGCCGGAGCTGCCGCCACCGCCTCCGCCTCCACCGCCGCCCCCGCCGCTCGAGCTCGGCGAAGCCACCCCGGCCGAGAGGCCGGCCACCGCCACCCCCCAGCCGGCGCTGCCGCCGGCGCCGCCGAAGGCGCCGCCGCCGCCGCTCCAGCCGCCGGAGGAGAGGCCGCCGCCCCCGCCGCCGCTCCAGCCCGCGGTCGAGGCTGCCGTCATGCCGCCGCTCGCGCCGCCGAAGGCGCGGAACCAGCGGCTGACCTGGGTCTCCAGGCCGAGCGCGAGCAGGTACGGATACCAGGCGTCCTCCAGCCGCGGCTGGCGGCGGCCCAGCTCGCGGGCGAGCCAGCGGCGGGCGGCGGCGAGAAGCTGGCGGCGCGCGATCGTCGTCGCCGACTCGCGGCTGCGCGCCATGTTGAGGACGCTGCGGGTGACCGCCAGCGGCAGCAGCACGAGCGCCGCCGCCGCCGCGAGGCCGAGGTGGAGGATGGGCTCGTTCCCGAACAGCTCCTCGAAGAGGAGGAGCACCACGGTCAGGCCGCAGATGAGGAGGAGCGGCAGCGCGAAGACCAGCGCCGTCGGCGCCAGCCGCTGGACCCGCTCCCGCCAGGAGGCCGCCCCCGCGAGCGCGATGCCCCAGGGGCCGAGATAGACGGTCGCCAGCAGGAAAAGGATGGAGAACGCCGCGCCGGGCCGTTCGATCGCCGCCAGCCCGACGCAGGCGAGCCCGATCAGGAAGAGCGCGAGGGTCGGCTTGCGGGACGGCGGCCGGTAGCCCGGCGCCTTGGCGGGGAACAGCCGCCGCAGGCGCTGCTCGATCCCGGCCGCGATGGCCTTGGCCGGGTCGAAGCCGCTCCCCTTGTAGCGCTCGCGCACGCTGGCGGTGTCGGTCTCGGTGCGGCCGTTCCAGAAGAGCTTGTCGATGAGCTGGCGCTCGTAGTCGCTGAGCTCGGAGCGGTCGGCCCGCAGCTCGAGGTGCAGCACCGGCTTGGCGAAGAGTCCCTTGCTCTCCTCGACCCGGCTCGCGAGCTTTCCCTCCGCGGTCAGCCGGGCGATCAGCGCCGCCACCTCCGGCGGCCCCGTGCGGCGGTCCCAGAGCGCTCCAATTTCCTCGGGGCGCTGGGAGAGGAGGTGCTGCTCGAGCCAGGCGCGGTCGATCTCCGGGCGCGGCGGCGAGAAGCGGCCGAGCCGCGCCTGGTCGCTCAGGAAGAGGCCGAGGAGCACGGCGATCCCCACGGCCAGCGCCGCCACGGCGCCGGTGCGCACCTGCAGAGGCAGCGGCTCGACCGCCGCGGCCGGCCGGCCGGCGCCGGCGTAGCGCAGCGGCAGGGCGATGACGACACCGTCGCCGGGCGAGAGGTCGCGGCGCTCGAAGTGCGCCCTGAACGGCCCCTCCACCCGCCATTCGGGGGCCACCGCGAGGTCGAGCCCGAAGCGCTCGATGACGCCGCTGCGGTCGGGGAAGGCGAAGTCGTGCTGCAGGCGGTAGAGGTCGCCCCGCCGCCGCACGACGCCCTCGTAGACGTACTCGAGGAGATAGGTGATGCGGGTGCGGTCGAAGGGCGGATCGCCGGGGAGCCGGCTGCGCCAGCGGAGAGTGTGCCCGTCGACCCAGCCGTAACGGTCCACCTCGTCGAGGTCGCCCTCGACGAGCGGCCGCGCCGCGCCGGTGTCGGGATCGATGCGGGTCAGGCGCAGCAGTTCGAGCTTCTCGTCCCGTCCCACCTCGAAGCGCCGCTCGCCGCCGTTCCAGTCGCCGGTGAAGACGTAGGTCTGACGCTCGACGACGTGGAGGCGCCCTTCGGCGTCGAGCCGCCCGGAGACGTCGAGCGACTCCCAGTAGAGGCTCCGCTCCTGGGCGGCGGCGGGAGAGGGGGCCGCGGCCGCGGCGGCGAACGCCGCGAGCAGGGCGAAGGTGGCGTGGGCGCGAGGCATCGGGGGCTCCTCAGTACTGCCAGCTCGTCAGGTCCGCGCCCTCCGGGGCGGAGGCGAGGATCCGCTCGACGATCTTCGGCAGGTACATCTGGTGGTAGCGCAGGCGCGAGATGGCGTTGGGCTGCATTGGGTCGCCGTTCCAGCAGTGCTCGGCGCGGTCGCCGTAGGCCACCTCGCCGCCGTAGGGCGGGTTGGCGGTCCCTTTCAGGAGCTCCTCGACCAGGTAGACGGCGTCGTTCAGATAGTAGTTGTCCATGTCGCCGACGTAGAGGTGGAGCTTCCCCTGGAGCTTCCGTCCCAGGCCCTGCTCCCAGTCGCGGCGCAGGATGTGCCCGAGGTCGTAATGCTCGCGCCAGTGGGCGGCGACGGCCGGGTCGATGGCGCCGGTCCGCTTGTCCCAGATCGGCTGCGGGTAGCCGTCGGCGTCGGCCGGCGAGTAGACCGCCTGCCAGATGTCCCACTGCCCGCCGGAGCGGCTGTTGGTGCCGAGCACAAGCTCGGAGCGGTTCATCGCCTCGATCGTCGTCGAGACCTTGCCGAGGGCATCGCGATGGCCGGGGCGGGCGACGCGCAGCCACGGCCCCTCGGCGTAGTAGGCGTTCCTGTCGGCGTAGAGATCGACGAGCGTGTAGGCGCGGAAGTCGATCGGGTCGGGGCAGGCGATCCAGGCGCCGTTGTACTCGTCGGGGTAGAAGACCTGCGCCGCCATCGCCTCCCAGCCGCCGGTCGAGCCGCCGTACATGAAGCGCGCCCAGCCGGCGCCGAGCGCGCGGTACTTCTTCTCCAGATAGGGGATCAGCTCGTAGGTGATGGCGTCGCCGTAGGGGCCGAGGTTGGCCGAGTTCACGGCGTACGAGTCGTCGTAGTAGGGGTTGGCGTGTTGGATCTCGACGACGATGGCGCGCGGGAAGCCGGGGCCGGTCCAGTCCTTGTAGAGCTGGTGGGCCTGCTCCTGCTGGATGCGGTTGTAGCAGTCGAGCCGGAAGCGCTCGCTGTACTCGCACGGGATGTCGGGGTCGGGCGGCTCTTCGCGCCAGCCGGTGACGTCGGCCGGGAAGTGGCCGTGGAAGACAACCAGCGGGTAACGCGCCTCGGGGTGCTCGTCGTAGCCGTGGGGGAGGAGGACGTGGGCGCCCAGGTGCATCGGCCGCCCCCAGAACTCGGTCAGCCGCTCGGAGAGGATGCGCTCGTGGCGCACGTACTGGGTGGCGGCCGGCTCCGGGATCGGCGGGATCGTCTGGTCGAGCGCGAGGCGCAGCTCCTCGTCGCGGCGCGGCTCGACCGCCAGCTCGCGCGGCGTCGAGAAGAGGTTGCCCGGCGCGCGGCTCCACTGCTGCCCCTCGCCACGGTCCATCGGCAGCTTGACGGTGTGGCCGTCGGCGCGGCGGAAAGCCTCGTAGAGGTGGAGGAGCGCCTGCGCGCGGTAGGTGCCGGCCGGCACGTGGGCGAGGCTCTCGAGCGGGAAGCCCAGCACCGAAGCGTCGAAGGTTTTCGCCTCGCCGGGCCGCCACCCCTCAATGTCGATCCCGAAGACCTGCTGCGACCCGAGGTCGTCGCCGACCTGGAAGCGCGGCTCTCCCTCGGGAGCGGTCGAGAGCACGAGCAGCAGCCGCCCGTCGAGCGGCCCCGCCGCCAGCGTCGCCGGGTAGGTGACGGCGATGCGGAGCGGGGAAGGGGAAGCGGGCGGCGGGGCGGCGGCGGCCGTGCCGTTCGCCGCGACCGGACGCCCGGCGCACAGAGCGAGAGCGAGCGCGAGCGCACAGGGCGCGATCCTCTTCATCGGGGCTCCTCTCCTTCGTCTTGCTGCGAAAATCGGCGCGGCTGAATTAGGTTACACCGTCGAGCCGCTTCGTGGGAGGATGCGTGAAAGCCCTGGTCTTCGCCGGCGTGCGCCGGCTCGAGCCGGCGACCGTCCCCGACCCGACGCTCCGGGAGCCGGGGGACGCGATCGTGCGCGTCCGCGCCGCCGGCGTCTGCGGCTCGGACCTCCATGTCTACCGCGGCGTCGAGACCGGCCTCGACGCCGGCACCGTCATGGGGCACGAGCTCGCCGGCGAGGTCGTGGCGACGGGCCGGGGCGTCGAGCGCTTCCGTCCCGGCGACCTCGTCGTCAGCCCCTTCACCACGAGCTGCGGCGCCTGTTTCTACTGTCGCTCGGGGCTGACTTCGCGCTGCGCGCGGGGACAGCTCTTCGGCTGGGTGCAGGACGGGCGCGGGCTCCACGGCGCCCAGGCCGAGCTGGTGCGGGTGCCGCTCGCGGACTCGACGCTGGTGCGGGTCCCCGACGGCGCGCCGCTCGAGGAGGCGCTCCTCGCCGGCGACGTCCTGGCCACCGGCTGGTTCGCGGCCGAGAGCGCGGGCGCCGGCGGCGGTGCGGCACTGGCGGTCGTGGGGTGCGGCCCGGTGGGGCTCATGGCCGTCCTCGCCGCGCGCGAGCTGGGCGCCGCGCGCGTCTTCGCCCTGGACTCGGTGCCGGAGCGGCTGGCGCTCGCCGAGCGCTTCGGCGGCGAGGTCGTGGACATCGGTGATGGGAACGCTGCGGAGCGCGTGCGCGAGGCGACCGAAGGCCGCGGGGCCGACGCCGCCGTCGAGGCCGTCGGCAGCCCCGAGGCCACGCGGCTCGCCTTCGACCTCGTCCGCCCCGGCGGCACGATCGCCGCGGTCGGCGTCCACACCGAGCGCCACCTCGCCATCGCCCCCGGCGAGGCCTACGACAAGAACCTCACCTACCGCGCCGGCCGCGCCCCGGTCCGCCGCTACATGGAGAAGCTGCTCGCCCTCGTCCAGTCGCGCAAGCACGACCTCGCGCGCCTCATCTCCCACCGGCTCCCCCTCGCCGAAGGCCCCCGTGCCTACGACCTCTTCGACCGCCGCGCGGAAGGGTGCACGAAAGTGGTGCTGATGCCCTAGCGGACCAGCGGCCGGGTGAGGCAGGTCGGGCCGCCGCCGCCTTTGAGGCAGATCTCCTTGCCGGCGAAGACGGTGACTTCGGCGCCGGCGCGCTCGAGGCGGCGGCGGGTTTCGGGGTTGCCTTCGAGCATCAGGCAGCGGCCGGGGGCGACGGCCAGGACGTTGCAGCCGAGGGTGTCGAGCTCCTCGTCGGGGACTGCGACGAGCTGGATGCCGCGCTCGGCGAGGGCGGCGCGCAGCGGGGCGGGGAGGAGCGGCGGGTAGACGACGGCGAGGTCGCGGTCGATCGGGCTCAAGACCGACATCAAGTGGAAGACGTCGTTGGGGCCGCGCCAGTCGGGGAGGGGGATGGCGAGGACCTCCGGGGCGTCGCCGCCTGCGGCGAAGAGCGCGCGGAGCTGTTCGACACCCTCGCGGTTGGTGCGCCGGCCGAGCCCGACGGCGAGGGTCCGCTCGTCGAGCCAAGCCGTGTCGCCTCCCTCGAGGCGCCCGTTCCCCTCGATGCCGCCGAGCACCGGCAGGCCGAGCGCGGCGAGCGCACGCCCCGCCGCAGCCGGCTCGCCGCGCCGGGCGGCCTTTCCCATGCTGCAGGTCACGACGCCGCGGTCGACGACGAGGCTGGCGTCGCGGGGGTAGAGCGCGTCGAGGGTGGCGTCCTCGCCCGGCGCCAGGAACTCCACCGCTGCCCCGAAGCCTTCCAGCGCCGCGACGAAGCCGTCGTACTCGGCCAGCGCGCGGTCGAAGTTCGGCGGCGCCAGCCAGTCGAGCGCTCGCCACTCGGCGGCGATGGCGTCGGGGCCGCGCAGCGCGTCGCGGGCATGGACCAGCGCGACGCGGCGGAGGGGGGCGCTGTCGGAGCTCAGGGCACCCGGGTCAGGATCTCGTAGTCGTGGGTGTGCCCCATGACGAAGTGGATGATCTCGTCCTCGCTCGCGCACTGCACGACGGCGATCCGGTCGACGCTGCTGCTCCCCTGGTAGGTGAAGGCGATGGCGCCGCCGTCGAGCGCCTCGTAGGTGCCCGAGGTCTTGCCCAGGAAGGAGCCGCCGGCGTTGTAGGTGCCGCTGTCGATCGTGTAGGTGCCGTCGCCGTTGAAGGTGACCTGACCGCTCGTCCCGGTGCCCTCGTTGGCGACGCTCCAGGTGCCTTCGATGGTGTCGGCCACGTCGAAGCAGGCCGAGGCGCCGCCGAGGTCGTCGATCTGGTCCTGGAGGTTCTGGATCAGCCCCAGCAGGTACTGGAAGGGGTTCTGCCCCGGCGGGATGCCGTTGCCGTTGCCGGCGGCGAGGGGGAGCGTGAGCGTACAGGCGAGAGCGACGAGCAGGGCCGCGGGCGCCCAGCGTGGTCCGAAGTACCGCATGGCACGACCTCCTTGAAAGTGAAGCCGCGGGCAGGCTACCGCAAAAAAGCGTGCCGCGCGGGGCGGATCGTGCCGCGTGAGATGCCGGGCCACCCGGCCCGCGAAGAGGCGCGCCCGCTGCGCGGGTCCTGGTTGGGAGGGGTGGTGGCTGGTTAGCGGGTGGCGGCTTCGGCGCTAACGCACGGTGGCCCCTTCACCCGAACGCGCCGCTTCGCGGGCCTCTGGCCCGGCACATCACGCGGCGCCATGACTCGGAACTCTGAGGTGACGCCCGGATGCCTCCCTGCGCTCGGCAAGAGCTCGGCAGGGGCTCCACTGTCGGTGCTAGGGCCCGCAGGTCTCTGGAGCGCCGGGCGCTCCGTCCGCTCCCCGTGGCAGTCCACCGTGCGAGGCGTCGGAGCCACTCCCGTGGTTGCCGGCAATCCCCCATGTACCAGCACGCGCAGCGCGGACACAAAGGAGCGCCCGGCGCGGAGGAGAGCCTGCGGGACCCCACACCGGAACGGTCGCAGCACGTCTCTTAGGCTTGGCTGCCACTTCCCCGGCCCCGCCGGGACCCCTGGAGTATCCTTGGGTGCCATGTTTCGCTTGGTCGCTTATGCGCCGGACGGGGTACGGCGCTTTCCGGTGGCGCAGGAGGAGATGCTGATCGGCAGCAAGGCGGACTGCGACATCGTCCTCCCCTACGTCGGGGTGGCCCAGCAGCACGCCCGGCTGCGCTTCGACGGCAGCGCCCTGCGGATCGAAGACCTGGGAAGCCGCCGCGGGCTGGTCGTCTCCGGCCGCAAAGTGCGCGAGACCGCCCTTGAGGTCCTCGACGAGATCCGCGTCGGCGGCGTCACCCTCCTCGTCGAAGACGTCCGCGCCGACCCCTCCGGCCCCGCCCGGCCCGGCGACGCGGTGGCGCCCGCGATCGTCCTCGACGTCCCGGACACCCCGCGCATCACCCCCGAGCGGATCGTCGCGCACCTGGCGCTCTTCAGCGAGTGGGTGCTCGCCGACCCGGAGAGCCGCACCCCGTCGGAGGTGCTGGTGCGCAACCTCCTCGGCGATTTCGCCGGCGGGGCCTTCTGGCTGCTGCTGGGCGAGGGGGACCAGGCCGGCGTCAAGCTCGCCGTCGCCACCCGGCAGCGCTGGCTGGCCAGCGGCGAGGAGCTGATGGACCAGCTCCGCTCGCGCCTCACCGGGCCGCCCGACGCCGCGGACACCGAGGGCGCCGTGCAGGAGGACGGGGTGAGCTTCGAAGGCACCCTCGCCGGCGAGCCCGCCTGGTGCTGCTGCCACGCCTTCACCGCGATGGAGCGCGACTACCAGCTCCTCACCGCCTTCCCGCGCTACCGGCCGGACGGCTGGTCGCCCGCCGCCGGCCTCCGCACCCTCGGCAACCTCGTCCTCCTCGGCCTCATCCACCACGTCGGCTGGTACGAGCCCATCCTCCCCGGGCGCCAGCGGCAACAGGACCTGGTGCTCGATCCGAGCCTGCCGCTCGGCGTCTCGCCCCGCATGCAGCAGGTGATCGAAGAGCTGCGTTCGGCGGTGGACCCGGCGGT
>DASWHY010000133.1:0-8845 GCA_036397955.1 Thermoanaerobaculia bacterium
CGGCGTCGATGCCGATGATGACGCCGGTGGCGCCGATCGCGTCCGCGCCGGCGGCCGGCAATGCGGCCGCCGCCAATGCGGCCGACGATGACGGCGGCGAGCTGTGCATCGTGAAGTCGCCGATTGTCGGCACCTTCTACCGCTCGCCGGCCCCGGACGCCGATCCCTTCGTCGAGGTCGGCGGCCGGGTCAGGAAGGGCCAGGTGCTGTGCATCATCGAGGCGATGAAGATCATGAACGAGATCGACGCCGACGCCGACGGGGTGGTGACCCGGGTCTTCCCCAAGAACGGCCAGGCGGTCGAGTTCGGCGAGCCCCTCTTCGCGATCCGCACCAGCTAGCACGGGGCTTCCCCGCAGGGCACCGCCCATGTTCAAGAAGATCCTCATCGCCAACCGGGGCGAGATCGCCCTGCGCATCATCCAGGCCTGCCGCGAGCTGGGCATCCGCACCGTCGCCGTCTACTCGACCGCCGACCGCGACAGCCTCCACGTCACCTACGCCGACGAGGACGTCTGCATCGGCCCGCCCCCCTCCAACCAGAGCTACCTCAACATCTCCGCCCTCGTCTCCGCCGCCGAGATCACCGGCGCCGACGCCGTTCATCCCGGCTACGGCTTCCTGGCCGAGAACGCCCACTTCGCCGAGGTCCTGCAGGAGTGCCGGTTGACCTGGATCGGCCCGCAGCCGCAGGTGATCCGCCTGATGGGCGACAAGGCGAAGGCGCGGCGGACGGCGGTCGAGGCCGGGGTGCCGGTGCTGCCCGGGAGCCAGGAGCCGCTCTCCGGCCTCGCCGAGGCCAAGGGGCTCGCCGCCGAGGTGGGCTACCCGGTGATCCTCAAGGCCGCCGCCGGCGGCGGCGGACGGGGGATGCGGATCGTCGGCGCCGCTTCCGAGCTCGCCGGGCAGCTCGCCACCGCCGGCGACGAGGCCGAGAAGGCCTTCGGCGACGGCTCGATCTACCTCGAGAAGTACCTCCCCGACCCGCGCCACATCGAGTTCCAGGTCTTCGGCGACCACCACGGCAAGGTCATCCACATGGGCGAGCGCGAGTGCTCGATCCAGCGCCGCCATCAGAAGCTGATCGAGGAGTCCCCCTCGCCGGCGCTCACCCCCGAGCTGCGCGAGCGGATGGGGGAGGCGGCGGTGCGCCTGTGCGCCAACGTCGGCTACCAGAACGCCGGCACCATCGAGTTCCTGCTCGACGGCGACGGCCGCTTCTACTTCATGGAGATGAACACCCGCATCCAGGTCGAGCACCCGGTCACCGAGATGGTCACCGGCATCGACCTGGTGAAGCTGCAGATCGAGATCGCCGCCGGCGAGCCGCTCAGGCTGCCGAGCGCCTTGAAGCCCCGCGGCCACGCCATCGAGTGCCGCATCAACGCCGAGGACCCCGACACCTTCACCCCCTCCCCCGGCCCGCTCAAGACCTTCCACCTGCCGGGGGGGCCGGGAACGCGCGTCGACACCCACGGCTACGAGGACTACGTCATCCCCCCCTGGTACGACTCCCTGGTCGCCAAGCTGATCGTCCACGACCGCAGCCGCGCGGAGGCGGTGACGCGGATGGCGCGGGCGCTCGACTTCTTCGTCGTCGAAGGGATCAAGACCACGATCCCGCTCCACCAGCGGATCCTGCGCGACCCCGACTTCGCGGCCGGCCGGCTCTCCACCCGCTTCATGGAGCGCTTCTCCGAGCGGCAGCGGCGGCGCGCCGCCTCATGACCCCCGGCGGGGCCGCTCCGGGGCCCGTCGCGCTGGTCGCGCAACGGAAAGCGCCCCTGCGCGCTCATTGGACACGGCGCGAAAGCTTTCGCGCCTTGGCCGGCCCGCTCTACGCCATCGCCGACGCCGAGGCCCTGGCCCCCACGCCGCCGCCGGAGGCGGTGCGGGCGATGGCCGGCGCCGGCGTCCGCTGGATCCAGCTCCGCGCCAAGCGGGCGAGCGGGGCGGAGCTCTTCCGGCTGGCGGAGGACTGCCTCGCCGCCCTGGCCGGCACCGGCGCCGCCCTCTGGATCGACGACCGCGCCGATCTGGCCGCCCTCTTCCCCTTCGCCGGCGTTCACCTCGGCCAGACCGACCTCCCCGCCGCCGCCGCCCGCAAGGTGGTGGGAGAGGGCCCCTGGATCGGCCTCTCGACCCACGACGGCGCGCAGCTCGCGGCCGCCGCCGACGACCCGGCGGTGGACGTGGTGGCGGTGGGGCCGGTCTTCCCGACGCGGGGCAAGGAGCGCCCCGACCCGGACGTCGGCCTCCCCTTCCTCGCCGCGGCGCGGGCGCGCACGACGAAGCCCCTGGTGGCGATCGGCGGCATCGACGCCGGCAACGTCGCGCGGGTCCTGGCCGCCGGAGTGGACACGGCGGCGGTCTTGACCGCGGTCTGCCGCGGCGACGTGGCCGCCAACTGCCGGCGCCTGCTGGCCGCGGCCGCGGCCGGCTGAGGTCCCATCGTGCGGCTCTTCCTCACCGGTTTCATGGGGGCCGGCAAGACGACGGTCGGCCGGCACCTGGCGGCGCGGCTGGGGCGGGAGTTCGTGGACCTCGACGAGGAGGTGGAGCGGCGGGCCGGGATGAGCGTGCGCCGGATCTTCGAGACCTTGGGAGAGCCGGAGTTCCGGCGCCTGGAGGCGGAGGAGCTGCAGCGGGCGGCGGCGCGCGACGAGGTCGTGGTCGCCACCGGCGGCGGCACCGTCTGCTTTCCGGCGAACGCCCGCCTGCTCGGCGCCCGGGGGATCACGATCTGGCTCAACCCGAGCTTCGCCACCCTGGCCGCCCGCACCGGCGCCGGCGGCAAGGAGGACCGCCCGCTCTTCCACGACGAGACCCAAGCGCTCGTCCTCTACCGCCAGCGCCTGCCGGCCTACCGCGCCGCCGACCTCGCCGTCGAGGTGGGGCCGGCGGAAGCGGCGGAGGAGGTGGCGGCGCGGATCGTGCTGCTGCTCGCGGAGCGGCGATGCGCTACCTGATCCTCTCCGACATGCACGCCAACTGGGAGGCCTTCGAGGCCGTCCTCCACCGCGCGCGGCGGAAGCGCTTCGACGCCGTGCTGGTGCTCGGCGACCTGGTGGGCTACGGCGCCGCGCCCAACCAGGTGGTCGAGGCGGTGCGCGCGCTGCCCGGGCGGGTCTGGCAGGTGCGCGGCAACCACGACAAGGTGGTCACCGGGATCGACGCCGGCGGCGGCTTCAACCAGGCCGCGCTCGCCGCCGCCCAGTGGACCGCCGGCCGGCTGACGCGCCCCAACTTCCGCTACGTCAAGGAGCTGCCGCTGGGGCCGATCGAGGTGGCGCCGGGGCTGGTCATCTGCCACGGCTCGCCGCTCGACGAGGACGCCTACGTCTTCTCCGACGTCGACGCCTACGAAATCTTCTCGGCGCACTCGGCGCCGGTCACCTTCTTCGGCCACACCCACATCCCCTCGCTCTTCACCCTCGAGCGTCGCGGCATCGGCGTGCGGGCGCTGCGCGGCGCGGCCGGGCGGATCGCCCTCGATCCCGCGCGGCGCTACCTCATCAACCCCGGCTCGATCGGCCAGCCGCGCGACCGCGACCCGCGCGCCGCCTTCATGACCTACGACAGCGACCGCGCCGCGGTGCGCTGGTACCGGGTCACCTACTCGGTCCGCCGCGCCCAGGCCCGCATCCGCGCCGCGGGGCTGCCGGCGACGCTGGCCGACCGGCTGGCGGTGGGGGCGTAGCTCACTCCGCGAGGAGGTCGCCTATGCATGCGCTGGAGCTCGAAAGGGAAGTCCTTCGTTTAGAGCCGCGCGAGCGGGCCAGGCTCGCTCGGCGTCTGCTGGAAAGCCTGGACACGTTTGTCGCAGCAGGAAATCGACGCCGCCTGGCTCGAAGAGGTGGTTCGCCGGGAGCGGGCGATCGATACCGGTGAGTCCGCCGAGATCCCGGCAGAACAGGTGTTCGACGAGGCTCGACGTAGCCTCTTGTGAGCCGGCGTCCTTCGTTCAGCCGCGAGGCCAGCAGGAGCTGGCCGCTACGCTGGTTTCCCTACTCGATCGTCTTCAGTTTGCAGGCTGAACGCCTGCGCGTGATAGCTATAGCCCACCAGAAGCGCCGGCCGTTCTATTGGACAGGAAGGGAATAAACCACCGCAGCGCCGGGCCGTGCCGCTCCAGGACGTCCGCGAAGCGCGCCTCGGGCGTCACCAGGCTCATCTCCGTGCCTCCGCAGAGAAGAGTCCCGCGCGGCGCGATTCCATTACAGCGCCGCGCAGCCGGCGCGAAGGATCTCGGTCCGCTCCGCATCCAAAGGGGGAAAGGCAAACCTCAAAGGAGGAAAGGACCATGAAGACCACACCCTCGTTGCCCGTTCTTCTCGTCACCGCCGTCGCTCTGATCGCGGCGAGCGCCGGCCCGAGCTCGGCCCTCGAGCTCAGCGAATCCAGGATCTACATCGAATACAACCAGTCGGGGAACGATCTCGGCTATCACGTCTCGCTCGATGGGGAAGACTGGAAGCGATTGAAGATCGTCAACCCGAACGGGACGAGGATCTTCGAGGTCAAGGGGTACGCAGCCTACCAAGACCTCGGCATGACCGAGCTGTTCTTCGAAGGCGCCGAGCCGAATCTCGACGAGTTCCCGCTCGAGGACCTGCTGGCGCTGTTCCCGGAGGGGGAGTACGAGTTCGAGGGGGTGACGGTCGACAACGAGACGATCGAGGGCGAGGGGACGCTGTCGCACGCCGTTCCGAACGGCCCCGGCGACGTCACCGCCGTCTTGGGCGCCAGCAATTCGCTCGTCATCAGCTGGGACGCCGTGACGACCCACCCCGACGGCTTTCCGGAGCGGCCGATCTCGATCGTCGGCTACCAGCTCATCGTCGAGTCGTTCCAGGTCACGGTGCCGGCCTCCGTCACCTCGGTGACGGTGTCGCCGGAATTCGTCGGCTCCCTGCCGTCGGGGGAGGTCCTGTTCGAGGTGCTGGCGATCGACGTCAGCGGCAACCAGTCGATCACCGAGAGCTCCTTCGTGAAGCCGTGACCGTCGGGAAGGGCTAGTAGCTAGGAGGCCGGCAGCCGCTCGCGGGCGAAGGCCTCGCGCAGGCGGTTGGCGGTGGCCAGGGCGCCGCCGGCGAGGACGACGTAGAGGCCGTACCAGACCAGCTTGATGAGCGGCTTGCGGGTGACGTCGACGGCCAGGTGCGCCGGGTTCGCCAGGCCGGCCACTTCGAGCTGTACCTTGCGCGTCGAAGCGTTGATGCCGGCGAGGAAGAGCTGGCCGCCCCCGGGCAGCGTCACCGGCGGGGTCTCCACTCGGCCGCTCGCGGGGTCCATCTTGTAGAGGGGGCGGATGCGCTCGGTCCGGCCGTGCCGCGTCACCTCGAGCACCGCCCCCACCGTCACCGGCTGCATCGCCTGCATCGCCGCCAGCGCGTTGCCCTCGACCTCGAGGTCGAAGTCGACGAAGCGCAGGTCGATGCCGGCCACCCGCCCGCTCTCGCCGCGCTCCAGCTCCAGCCGCGGCTGTCCGGGGTCGAACTCGATCGGCGAGATGTAGAGGTCCTGCAAGGCGAGGCTGTGGATGTGCGGGTTGGCCATCACCTGCTTGCTGCGGTCGTTCATGAAGAGCCGGGGGTAGGCGAGGTAGCTCGAGCCGTCCTCGCGCACGACGCGGATCTCCATCTTCTCCTTGGTGTCCTCGGCGCTGCGCGGCACGAAGCGCTGGAAGGTGAGGGTCAGCCCGTCCACCTCCTTCGCCACACCCTGCTCCAGGGTCACCTTGGTGCTCCGGTCGTAGGCCGAGGAGGCGAGGAAGCCGAGGAGCATGATGCCGACCCCGACGTGCGCGAGATAGCCGCCGGCCGCCCGCATGCCGCCGGAGCGCGCCTTCATCACCACCTTCTGCAGGTTCGTGGCGAGGGCCAGGGCGGCGAGGAAGATGAAGAGGAAGTGCAGGAGGTCGCGCACCCCGGCCGCCGCGGCGCCGGCGGTGACCAGGAGGCTCACCACCGAGGCCGGCAGGAGCTTGCGCAGCAGCTCGCGCCCGGTCGTGCCGCGCCAGGGCAGGAACGGCACCAGCGACACCAGCAGCCCGATGAGCAGCGCCACCGGCAGCAGGACCTGGTTGTAGAACGACGGCCCCACCTGTCCCGGGTTCTTCATGACGCGGGTCAGGAGCGGCGCCGAGGTGCCGAACGTGATGACCGACGCCGCGACCAGCAGGGTGATCGTCGAGAGGACCAGGAAGGTGCCGCGCGAGAGCCCCGGGTCCTCGTTCTTCTCGGTCGGCACTTTCGGCAGGCGCGTCGCCAGCAGGTACAGCGAGAGCAGCGCGAAGCCGCCCATGAGCGCGATCAGCCAGCCGGAGATGCCGAGGTCCACGAAGCTGTGGACCGAGAAGTCGGCGAGCACGCCGGAGCGGGTCAGGAAGGTGCCGTAGAGGACCGAGAGGTAGACCAGCGTCGCCAGCAGGTAGTTGGCGCGGCGGAAGCGCTTCCGCGTGCGCTCCATGTAGAGGCCGTGGATCAGCGCCGTGCCGAAGACCCA
This sequence comes from Thermoanaerobaculia bacterium, assembly GCA_036397955.1. Taxonomy (GTDB): domain Bacteria; phylum Acidobacteriota; class Thermoanaerobaculia; order Multivoradales; family UBA5704; genus DASUNQ01. The sequence goes on from DASWHY010000133.1 coordinate 6,508, forward strand.
GGGGATGAGCGAGGCGTTCTCGACCGGGTCCCAGCCCCAGAAGCCGCCCCAGCCGAGGGTCTTGTAGGCCCAGTAGCCGCCCATCAGGATGGCGCAGCCGAGGACCAGGAAGCCGCCCAGCGCCCAGGGGAAGGCGCGCGCCGCCCAGCCGTCGTAGTCGCGCCGCCAGAGCGCGGCCATGGCGAAGGCGAAGGGGATGGCGGAGGCGGCGTAGCCGACGAACATGATCGGCGGGTGGATGACCATCCAGTCGTCCTGGAGCAGCGGGTTCAAGCCCGCGCCGTCGAGCGGGCTGTCGCGCAGCATGACGAAAGGGTTCTCGCGCACCAGGATGAAGAGCAGGCCGAGCAGGGTGAGGACGTAGAGCCCCATGACGCTCGCCTCGGCGCGGCCGGCGGTGCGGCGGAGGAGGAGCCCGAGGAGCGTCCCCCAGAGCAGCCAGATCAGGAAGCTCCCCTTCTGGCCCGCCCAGAAGGCGGCGAACTGGTAGTGCATCGGCAGCTCCAGCCCCGAGTATTGCTGCACGTACTCGATGCGGAAGTCGCGGAGGATGAGCAGGAGGGCGAGCAGCAGCGCCGCCGTGCCGATCGAGGCGGCGAAGAAGCCGTAGGCGCGGCGGGCGAAGGGGAGGGAGGCGCCGCCGTCGCCGGGCCGCAGCGCCAGCGAGTAGCCCCAGATCGCGGCCAGGCCGAAGAGCAGGGCGCACCAGAGGGCCAGGGCGCCGGGGAGGTAGAGCTGGGACAGCGTGTTCATCAGCTGTACGTCTTGACCTCGGCCCCCTGGTATTTGCTCGGGCACTTGACCAGGAGCTGGTTGGCCACGAACTCCTGGTCGGCGCGGTCGTAGCGGCCGATCGCGACGATCGAGATCGCGTCCTCGAAGTTGGCCGGCTTGAGCCCCGCGTAGCGGACCGGGATCGCCGCCTTCGTCGCCGGCTCGAGCAGGGTGAAGTGGAGAGTGTGGGCCGCGTCGTCGTAGCGGCTGCTCGCCTTCTCGAGGCCCCCCGCCACTTGCACCAGGCGGCTCGCCTCGCGCGCCTCGGCGAAGGAGACGTACGGCGTGACGCTCTTGGTGAACGAGGTGAGCGAGAAGGCGGCGAAGCCCAGCAGCAGCGCGCCGCCCAGCAGGTAGAGGCTCTTGCGGTTCATCGGTCTTTCTCCAGGTCGCGCAGCTTGCGGTCGAGGCGCAGCACCATCAGGAAGAGGCCGGTCCAGATTACCAGGTTGACCGCCACCACCCAGCCGATGCCGCCGCTCGCCATCCGGCTCAGGCCTCCAGCCGCCTGTCGGCCAGCGCGCCGAGACGGCAGCGCAGGCCGTGCAGCCAGAAGAAGAGGGCATTGAACCCCACCCAGGACGCCAACAAGACCTGCAGCATGCGCGATTCCATGTCTATCGTGCCGCGGGTGTTGACGATCGAGTCGGGATGGAGCGAGAAAGTGATGCGCGGCACCACCCAGAAGAAGAAGGGGGCGACGACCAGGCCGAGGAGGGCGTAGACGGCCCCCAGGCGCGCCCGCTTCTCCCGGTCTTCGACCGCCCCGCGCAGCGCCAGGTAGGCGCCGTAGAAGATCAGCACCAGGACGATCGAGACCTGCCGCGGGTCCCAGTTCCAGAAGGCCCCCCACATGGTGCGCGCCCACATCGCGCCGGTGACCGTGGCGAGGACGCAGAAGACGAACCCCAGCTCCACGGCGGCCGCCGCCGCCCGGTCGTGCCGCGGCTCGCGGCGCGCCAGGTAGAGCCCGCTCCACACCGCCGCCGCGAGGAAGGCGACGAAGGCGGTCCAGGCCATCGGCACGTGGAAGAAGAGGATGCGGCTCGACTCGCCGAGGAAGCCGGCGGCGAGCGGCGCGTAGAGGAAGGCACCGGCGAGCACCAGGCACATCCACGCCCAGAGCAGCAGCTTGAGGGCCGGGGCGAGGCGGGGTTTCACGGGTTCCAGACCACGGGGAACAGCATCAGCGAAGCCACGGTGATGGTTGCATCATACAGGAGGAGCTGCGTCAGCGCCCCGCCGGCGGGCTCGCCGGCGACCGCGTTGCGCGTCAGCTCGACGACCAGCAGCAGGAGCGGCAGGGTCACCGGGAAGGCGAGCACCGCGAAGAGGGCCGAGCGGCCGCGCGCCTGGGCGATCATGGCCGCGATCAGGGTGCTGGCGGCGGCCAGGCCGTAGCCGCCGGCCAGGAGCGTGGCGGCGAAGAGGCCGGGGGCGGCCACCTCGAGCTGCACCAGGGCGAGGAAGAGCGGCGCCACCAGCGCCTCCAGCGCCAGCATCAGGCTGGCGCCGTAAAGGAGCTTGCCGCAGAAGAGGGCGGACGGGGTGGCGGCGAGGCGGA
>DASWHY010000134.1:0-2154 GCA_036397955.1 Thermoanaerobaculia bacterium
TCCGGAGGTGCCGGTCGAGCTCGAGGCGATCGTCTTCAAGTGCCTGGAGAAGGAGCGCGCCCTGCGCTACCAGACGGCCGCGGACGTGCGCACCGACCTCAAACGCCTGATGCGCGACACGCAGTCGGGCTCGGCGGTGCGGCCGGTCAGCCGTTCGGCGGTCGCCGCGATGCCGGCCACGAGCTCGCGGCCACGGCGCCTGGCGCTCGGCGCTGCCGCCGCCGCGGCGGCCGTCGCGGTCGGCCTCGCCGCCTTCTGGCTCGGCCGCCAGGACGGTGAGACCGGGGCGCCGGTGGCGGGCGGCAACAAGCGCATCGCCGTGCTGCCGTTCGAGAACCTGGGCAGCGCCGAGGACGCCTACTTCGCCGACGGTATGGCCGAGGAGGTGCAGAGCAAGCTGGCGGCGCTGCCGGGACTCACCGTCATCGCCCGCGGCAGCACGCTCGAGTACCGCGGCAGCCAGCGCCGTCCGGAGGAGATCGCACGCGAGCTCGGCGTCAGCCATCTGCTCACCGCGACCGTGCGCTGGCAGAAGGCGGGCGGGACGAGCCGCATTCGGGTCACACCGGCGCTGGTGGAGGTGATCGGCGACGGCGCGCCCGTCACCCGCTGGCAGGAGGCGTTCGACGCCGAGCTGGAAGACGTCTTCGCCGTGCAGACGCGCATCGCGTCGCACGTGGCGCGCGCCCTCGAGATGGCGCTCGGCTCCGAGCAGACCGAGCGCCTGGCGGCGAGTCCCACCTCGAGCCTCGCGGCCTACGACGCTTTCCTGCGCGGCCGCGAGACCAACGAGCGCGGCTTCGACGCCGCCACCCAGCGGGAAGCGGTCGCGCAGTTCGAGCAGGCGGTCGCTCTCGACCCCCGCTTCGCGCTCGCCTGGGCCCACCTCGCCCTCTCGCGCTCGATCGTCTTCGCCAACGCCCAGCGCTCGCCCGAGCTGCGCGAAGCGGCGAGGACGGCCGCCGAGCGGGCGCTCGAGCTGGCGCCCCACCTGGCCGAGGCCTACTGGGCGATGGCGGTCTACCACCGCGCCGTGCTCGGCGACCCGGCGGGGGCCCTCGACGTCCTGCGGCGCGGCCTGCGCGTCGAGCCCGACGACGTCAACCTGCTGCGCAACGTCGGCCTCGCCGAGCAGGAGCGGGGCCGGCCGCGCCAGGCGCTCGAGCCGCTGCGGCGCGCCGAGTTCCTCGACCCGCGCTCGTGGCCCAACAAGCTGGCGCTGGCCACCACACTGCTGCGCCTGCACCTCTCGCGCGAGGCGCGCCAGGCGGCGGACCGCGGCCTGGCGTTGAGCCCGACGACCTACGACCTGCTCCAGGTCAAGATCGACTCGCACCTTCAGGAGGGCGACCTCGCGGCCGCCCACGCCATCCTTTCGTCGCTGCCGCCGGAGATCGAGCCGGCGGCGTTCGTCGCCTACCTGGCGAGCTACGGCGGCGGCCGCTCGTGGGCGCTGACGCCGGCGCAACGCGACCTGCTGCTCAGGCTCGAGCCCGGCGCCTTCGGCGGCGACCGGGTGGTGTGGGCGAGCGCCCTCGCCGGCGAGCACTGGCGGCGCGGAGAGATCGCCGCCGCGCGCCGCCTGGCGGAGGAGGCCCGCGCCGGCCTCGCCGAGCAGCTCGCGGAGAATCCGGAGGAAGCGATCCTGCACAGCGCGCATGGCGCCATGCTCGCCATCCTCGGCCGCGGCGAGGAGGCGGTGCGGGCGGGCGAGCGGGCGCTCGCGCTGGCGCCGCTCGATCGGGATGTCTACAACGGCACCGAGGCCCTGCACGGGCTCACTCTCGTCTACGTGCGGCTGGGCGAGAACGGGCGCGCGCTCGCGGCGCTCGAGCGCCTGCTGGCGGCGCCCTACTGGGTGACGCCCGGATGGCTGCACATCGACCCCAACTATGATCCGCTGCGCGGCGATCCGCGCTTCGAAAAGCTGGCGGCCGGCATCTCGTGAGCTCCGCCTCCGGGCGCCCGCCGCGCGGCGGGCGTCAGAGCGTCTTGCGCTGTTTCCGGCGCACGACGAACTGCAGGCGGACGCCGCCGAAGGCGACGATGTCGCCGTCCTTGAGGCGGGTGGTCGAGGCGGGCCGGTCGTTGACCGTGGTGCCGTTGGTCGAGGCGAGGTCCTTGATCGAGTACTGGTCGAGGCCGAGGATGTCG
>DASWHY010000135.1:0-4754 GCA_036397955.1 Thermoanaerobaculia bacterium
TCCCAGAGCTGGCGCGCGCCGATCGGGTCGTAGCCGGCGGCGGCGGCCAGCCGCTGCCCCTCCTCGTCGGCCTCGGTCTCGTGCTCGCGGCTGTAGCTGCGGAGCAGGAGCTCGGAGATGACCAGGCTGGCGGCGGCGGCCCCCTGCACCAGGTTGCCGCGCGAGTCCCGCTCCGGCTGGCGCGGGTCGTACGGGGCCGGGCCGCGGTCGTCGCGGCTGCCGTCGGAGCCGATGACGACGCCGGCGACGAGCAGCGTCGACAGCACGTTCATCAGCTGCGCCTTGCGCTGCATCCGCTTGTAGTGGGCGAGGGTGACGTGGGCGATCTCGTGGCCGAGGAGGCTCGCCAGCATGTCGTCGCTGAGCCCCAGGTCGAGCATGCCGCGGGTGACGAAGATCTGCCCGCCGGGCAGGGCGAAGGCGTTGGGCACGCCGACGTCCACCATGCCGAAGGTGAAGGGGAACTTCTGCGACGTGGCGTGCTGGGCCAGCTCGTAGCCGATCCGGTTCACGCGCTCGAGCTCGGTCTCGTTGTCGTAGGCGCCGTAGTGGAGGAGCGCCTGCTGCGCCACCTTGAGGCTCTTGCCGTAGAGGTCGGGGTCGGAGACGGCCTGGGCGGCGAGGGGCGCCGCGCTCGCGGGGAGGGTGAGGAGGAGGGCTGCGGCGAGGAGACGGCGGCTCATTGGCGAATGGTAGCATCCGCGTCCCATGAGCAGTGTGACGATCATCGTCGAGACGTTGAAGCGCTCGATGGAGGAGCTGCGGCCGCTCCTCGACGCCGGTCTCAAGGCGGCCTTCCCGGGAGGGATGCTGAAATGGCGCTGGGACGGCGAGGTGATGCACCTCCACGGCCCCGGCGCGACCGGCACCATCCGCCTCGAAGAGGCCCGCCTGGTCGGCGAGGCCCAGCTCGGCCCCCCCGCCTCGCTCATGCGCCCGGTCATCGAGCACAAGATCACCCAGGTCATGCGCGCCGCGGCGGCGGCGTAGCGCTCCCCCGACCTCCCAGCCATGCCGGGGCCCGACGCCCCCGACCCGCTCCGGGCGGCGCTCGCCGCCCGCGCCGCGGCGGCGCCGGAGGAGCCCTGGCTCTTCGTGCCGCGGGGTGGGGATTGGAGCTGGATCGGGTGGGGGAGCGCGGCCGCCGGGGGGGCGCTGCCGCCGGCGGTCGAGGAGATCCTCGGGGCGCCGGAGGCGAGCGCCCTCGCCGCCGCCGCGCGGGCTCTGGAGGCGGTCCTGTCGCCCGGCCGCGACCTCGGCCGCTCCTGCCGGGAGGTGGTGGTGCTGGACGCCGCGCTGCGCGAGCGCGCCGACCGCGTCCTCCTCGCCTGGTCGGTCCTCGGCGGCGCCGCGCTCCTCCTCGAGCCGGAGCCGGCGGCGGTGGTCCCGACCGCCCTCTGGGCCCGGCCGACCCTCTTCCACGGCGACTCCCCGCGCCTCGCCGCCTTCCGCCGCGCCGCCGCCGGCGCCCCGCGCGCCGCCCTCCGGCGGCTCCACTCCCTGGTCCTCGCCGGCCCGGCGCCGCTCGCCGCAGGGGATCTCGCCTTCTGGCGCGCCCGCGGCGTGGCGGTCGTGCCGCTGCCGGCCGCCGCCGGCGGCGGCTGATATAACTGGGCCGATCGGAGGAGTGCCATGGCCGAGGACGCGCCGGAGCCGCAGCCGCAGGACGACTTTCCGCCGCCGCTCCGCCCGCCGAACGAGGCGAGCGCCGTCGAGGAGGTGCGGGAGCGGGCGGACACCGTCTGGACGCACGCCGAAGGCAACGGCGCCGCGCCCGCCGGCCGCGCCGCCTATGCCCCTGCCCAGCGGGTCTCCCGCCGCGAGCTGCGCGGCCCGCGCGGCCGGGTGGCGATCGTGGACGGCTGCCGCACGCCGTTCACCAAGGCCGGCACCGACTTCCAGGGGATGGACGTCATCGACCTGGCGAGCGCCGCGGCGGCCGAGCTGCTGACCCGCGCCGCGCTCGACCCCGAGACCGTCGAGCTGGCGGTCTTCGGCGTCGTCGTGCCCGCCCTCCACGCCCCCAACCTCGGGCGCGAAGTCGTCATCCGCACCTCGATGCCGCTGCGCGTGCCCGGAGTGACCGTCAACCTGGCCTGCGCCTCCTCCAGCCGCGCCATCGCCTTCGGCGCGCAGGCGATCCTCGCCGGCGAGTGCGACGTGGTGCTGGCCGGTGGCGCCGAGTCGCTCTCCAACGTCCCCATCCAGTTCTCGCGCAAGGCGGCGCGCACCTTCATGGAGCTGTCGAAGGCGAAGTCGCTGCCGCAGAAGCTGGCGGTCCTGGGCAAGCTCCGCCCGGCCGATCTGGCGCCGGTGCCGCCGTCGATCGCGGAGTACTCGACCGGGTTGACGATGGGGGAGTCGGCCGAGAAGATGGCAAAGGAGAACGACATCTCCCGCCGCGCCCAGGACGAGATCGCCCTGCTCTCGCACCAGCGCGCCGCCGCCGCCACCGCCGACGGGCGGCTGGCGGCGCAGATCGCCCCCACCTTCCCGCCGCCGCGCTACGACAAGGCGGTGGCGCGCGACAACGGCATCCGCGCCGACAGCTCGCTCGAGGCCCTCGCCAAGCTGCCGCCGGTCTTCGACAAGCGCTACGGCACGCTCACCGCCGGCAACTCCAGCCCGCTCACCGACGGCGGCTCGGCGGTCCTCTTGATGAGCGAGCAGAAGGCCGCGGCGCTCGGCTACCAGCCGCTCGGCTACGTCCGCTCCTGGGCCTTCACCGCGCTCAACCCGGGCGAGCAGCTCCTCCAGGGCCCGGCCTACGCCGCGCCGGAGGCGCTCGACGGCGCCGGCGCCACCCTCGCCGACATGGACCTCCTCGAGATGCACGAGGCCTTCGCGGCGCAGGTGCTGTCGAACCTCAAGGCCTTCGCCTCGCGCAAGTTCGCCGAGCGCGAGCTGGGCCGGAGCGCGCCGCTCGGCGAGGTGGACTTCGAGCGCCTCAACGTCACCGGCGGCTCGATCGCCATCGGCCACCCCTTCGGCGCCACCGGCGCCCGCGTCGTCACCCAGCTCCTCTACGAGCTCCGCCGCCGCGGCGGCAACCTCGGCCTGGCCACCGTCTGTGCAGCGGGCGGGGTGGGGTTCGCGATGGTGGTGGAGCGCGACTGACCACTACGGAGGCGGTGCTGTGAGCCAAGTCGCACCGCCCACGATTCCTAGTGATCTCGATGGCCTTCTCGGCCGCCTCCGGGAGCTGCTGCCTGAGTTACGCGAGCGCTATCACATCACCTCGCTGGCGGTGTTCGGCTCGCGAACGCGTGACGATGCCACTCCAGAGAGTGACCTAGATCTCCTCGTCACCTTCGGGCCGAAGGCCAGCTTGTTCGAGCTCATCGGCATGGAGCAGGACCTCGGCGACCTCTTCGGGGTCAAGGTCGATGTCGTCACGCCCTCGTCGATCAAGCCGCGGCTGAAGGAGCGGGTCCTGGGCAGCGCGGTGCCGGTGTGACCGAGCCGCGCGACGTTCGCGTTTACCTGGCCGACATCCTGCCCCGGCGCACCCCAGGTCACTCATTCAGACGGCTACGGGAGCATTCGCATTTGTATCAGGGGCGAAGCGGCGCTACCATGGCCCGCCCGTCACAATCGCGCTGGAAAGGAGGGCTTGTGAACCCCCGACCTCTTCTCTCGTCGTTGCTGCTGGGCGCGGTCACGATCACCTGTAGCCAGTTCGGAGAGAAGGGCGAGAGCAGGAAGCTTCCCAGCGGTCGCTCCTACCTCGCGACGACGGTCGTGGAGCGCGCGCCCTTCGCGTCCGCCGCCGGCTCCGGATTCGACGCCGAGCGAGTGTGGAGCGGCCACGACGACTGGGAGCCGGCCGTCGGGGCGGACCCCAGCTCGAGCTTCGTCTATCAGCTCACGACGCGCTACAGCGGCCCCGCCGCCTGCCAGAGCTGCCCCTTCCCGGTGATCGTCTTCCGGGCGTCGGCCGACGGCGGCGGCACCTGGGGACCCGACCGCTTCTTCCCCCTCACCAGGAAGCCGCAGAACGACCCGCAGATCGAGGTGGCGACCGACGGCACGATCTACGCCGCCTGGCTCGACGACTACCGGCCGGGCGTGAAGTTCATCAAGTCGGCCGACCACGGGGTCACCTGGTCCGAGCCCATCGCGTTCACCGGCAAAGGGAAGAAGCCGAGCTGGTCCGACCGGCCGATCCTGGCCATCTCGCCCGACGGTCGCGACGTGTACGTGGCCTTCAACGCCAGCGACAGCTGGGTCGCCGCCTCGCACGATTACGGGCTCAGCTTCGCGCCGGCGGTCAAGACCAGCAACGACACGCGCTACTGGTTTCACAGTGCCGGCGCCGTGGCACCGGATGGCGACGTCTGGTTCGCGACCGCCGACTACAGCCAGGACTATTCGGGCGATTCCCACATCGGTGTGCTGAAATCGAGCGACAGCGGCGCGACCTGGACGCACGTCCGGCTGGACACCTCGAGCGAGATGCCCGACTGTCCCTGGGCGGCGGGCTGCTACTTCGGGTTCTTCGGACCCTCCGTCGGCCTGGCCGTCGACCTCGTCGGAACCGTGATCGTCGCCTACCACGCCGGCGGCACTCCGGGGGCGCCGCAGCCGATGTACGTCCGCACCTCCACCGACGGCGGCGCCACCTGGAGCGCGCGGCGCGAGATGTCGGTCCCCGATCCGGCGGTGCACAACGGCTTCCCCGCGCTCGGCGCCGGGGGCGCCGGCGACTTTCGCCTGGTCTGGCAGGACACGCGCGGCGGCGGGACGGCTTCCTG
>DASWHY010000136.1:0-6462 GCA_036397955.1 Thermoanaerobaculia bacterium
ACGGCGGCGAGCACGCTGCTACGCATCGGCCCCCTCCCTGAGGGATACTTAAGGATAGCAGAGATTCCGCAGAATGAGAGTTTCTTTAGACTGCGATACGGCGCGGCGTCGTACCGTCCGTTGCTCGCACTTCAGGAATGGAGGCGATCCGCTCGGCTCTCCGGTCGCGCCGCAACAGCCGGCCGAAGGTTTGGCAGGCGATGATCGGTCCGGTGATCGAGGGGTGGGGACGAAGATGACGCGCCTCGCGTCCACTGCGCGCGAACGGGAGCACGGCCCGGCGTTCCGGACCTCGATTCCGCCAGAGCGCGCAGTCGCCTAGGAGGTCCTGATCCGCCGCGAGGTCTCTCTCCTTGATCAGCGCGAGCATCTCGCGTGCGCGCTTGCTCTCCAATTCGCTCACTACGCGCACGAACCCGCGCGTGTTTTTCCAGGTCTCTGGAGCGGCCAGCCTGCACCTTGAGAGCGAGGAGGTACTCAAGGCGCGCGGACAGGCACCTCCAGACGTTGGGCGCCGGCCACCACTTCCGGTTCCGTCTCCGAGGTGGGGGAACCACTGCGCGTCGTCCTCCGACGCACCAGGCACCAAGAGTCGGACCACAGCTAGCCGATCAGTCGATGCGGCTTCTAGCAGAGGCTCGGCAGCCTATCCCCGAGCCGCAACTCTTGAGCAAAACACGATCATCTCGGCTTCGCAGTCGCTGCCGGCCGCCATCGCCAGGTCGACGTCTCGCGTCGGCGGCTCGGCGTAGGCGGAGACGGCCAGCCCTCCCACGAGGGCCAATGGCAGCTAAAGACCTGCGAGATCTCGGCGAACCTCTGCGGGGCTTTCTCAAGGCGGGTCACCTTGTCCGGCCCGAGGCGTCGCGTCGAGTTTGATGTCTCGGTAAGGATCGGGTTCCTTCCGTAACCAGGAGAGGAGCCGGCGCTCGATCTGCTCTTCGCTCGCCCCGGGGAAGCGACGTCGGAGGTTCTGCCGCATGATGTCCTCCGCGGCCTGAGAGAGGTCGAAAGCCATGCGCATCCGCGCCAGCATCTCGGGATCGCGGATCGGCTCCATGCTGCTGATTCTACTACGACTTACGTGAAATCGCCCGCCGCGTCTCGAGCGCCGCGCCGGCGGCGGCGAGGGCTACGCCCACCGCCAGGAACGACAGCCCGACGAGCGCCCGCCAGTGCCCTTCGGCGCCGGTGGTGACGGCTTCGCGCAGCAGCTCGCCCGGGCCGGCGTCGTGGGGGATGAAGAAGAGCCCGCCGGCGGCGAGCAGGAAGCCGAGCGCGGCGGTCTCCTGGGCGCCGGTCGTGCGCGCCGGCCGCCCCGCATCCCGCCCCACGGCGCTGTGGCTGTAGCCATAGAAGAGGTAGACGGCCATCCCCAGCACCAGCCAGCCGATGAAGCGCCACCAGGAGGCGGGCGGCAGGTAGACCATCAGGAAGAGGCAGGAGGCGGCGCCCAGCATCGGCACGACCCAGGGCCCCAACGGCACCCGGAAGCCGCGCGGCCGTCCCGGGTCCTTGTAGCGCAGGATGGTCACCCCGATGCAGACGAGCAGGAAGGCGAAGAGGGTGCCGATGTTGGTCAGCTCGACGACCTCGTTGATGTTGGCGAGGCCGGCGAAGACGGCGACCACGATGCCCGTCACCCAGGTCGTGACGTGCGGTGTGCGGTAGCGCGGGTGGACCTTGGCCGCCCAGGGCGGGAGCAGGCCGTCGCGCGCCATCGAGAAGAAGATGCGCGGCTGGCCGAGCTGGAAGACGACGAGCACCGAGGTGGTGGCGAAGACCGCGCCGAGCGAGATGACGAATGCCGGCCAGGTCATCCCCAGCCCGGAGAAGGCGGTGGCCAGCGGCTCGGCGGTGCCGAGCTGCCGCCAGGGGAGCATGCCGGTGAGCACCGCGGCCACGGCGATGTAGATCACCGTGCAGACGGCGAGGCTGCCGAGGATGGCGATCGGCATGTCGCGCTTCGGGTTCTTGGTCTCCTCCGCCGCGGTCGAGACGGCGTCGAAGCCGATGTAGGCGAAGAAGATGATCGCCGCCGCTCCCGCGATGCCGGCGAAGCCGTTGGGCGCGAACGGCGTCCAGTTCTCGGGCTTGACGTAGAACGAGCCGAGCACCACGAAGAAGCCGATGATGGCGAGCTTGAGCGCCACCATCGAGGTGTTGAACCAGGCGCTCTCCCTGATCCCCACGACCAGCACGCAGGTCACCAGCATGACGATGAGGAAGGCCGGCAGGTTGAAGACGAGCGGGAAGCCGAGGAGCCGCGGCGAGTCGGCCAGGGCCTGGGCGGCGCGCTCGACCGCCATCCCCAGCGTCGCCGGATCGACGCCCTCGGAGCGCGCCGCAGCCACCTGCTCCGCCGCCTGGAAGGCGGTGCGGTAGTCGGTCCCCAGCCACTTCGGGAGCTCCAGGCCGAAGCCGCGGAGGAGCTCCTGGAAGTAGCCGGACCAGGAGATCGCCACTGCCACGTTGCCCACCGCGTACTCGATGATCAGGTCCCAGCCGATGATCCACCCCACCAGCTCGCCGAGCGTGGCGTAGGAGTAGGTGTAAGCGGAGCCGGAGACCGGCACCATCGAAGCGAACTCGGCGTAGCAGAGGGCGGCGAAGCCGCAGGTCACGGCGGTCAGGACGAACGAGAGGATGAGCGCCGGGCCCGCCCCGGGGTGGTTGGCGCCGCCCGCCGCCGCGGTGCCGACGGTCGAGAAGATACCGGCGCCGATCACCGCGCCGATCCCCAGCATGGTGAGCTGCACCGCGCCGAGCGAGCGTTTGAGCGCCAGCTCCGGCGCCTCGGTGGAGGCGAGGATGGCGTCGAGCGACTTGGTGCGGAAGAGGCCTCGCAGCACGCGCACCTCCGACTGGGATGGGGCCCTTTTTCGAGCCGGCGGAGTCTGTCACGCGGCGCCGGACGGAGCCAAGGGCGCGCGGCCCTTTGCGCCCGCTGCCTTTTCCTCTACGATCCCCGCCTGCCTCTGGCGGCCATGCGGATCTCGCTCCACAGCCGCATCCTGATCGGCGGCGCCCTCGGCGCCCTGCTCGGCATCGCCGCTCACCTGCTGCTCGGCGACGACCCCTCCCTCCAGCGCTTCGTCACCTACGTCACCGGCCCGGTGGGGAAGATCTTCCTCCGCCTCCTCTTCATGCTGGTCATCCCGCTCCTCTTCTCGGCCCTGGTGCTCGGGGTCGCCGGCATGGGGGACCCGCGGAACCTCGGCCGGGTGGGGGCGAAGACCCTCGCCTACACCGTCGTCGTCTCGGGGATCGCGGTGCTCATCGGCATCACCCTGGTCAACGTCATCCGGCCGGGGGACGGCATCTCGCCCGAGCTTCGCCAGCAGCTGCTCGCCGGCGCCGCCGAGCGCTCGGCCAACCTCTCGACCGCCGCCGCCCCGGCCACCGGGATGGACTTGCTCACCAACATCGTCCCCGACAACCCGGTCAAGGCGGCAGCGAACGGCGACATGTTGGCGGTGATCTTCTTCTCCCTAATGGTGGGGATCGGCCTCGCCCTCACCCCGACGCCGGCCGCCGAACGCTTCGGCAACGCCGTCGAGGGGCTGTTCGAGATCAGCATGCGGCTGATCCACGTCGTCCTGGCCCTGGCCCCCATCGGCGTCTTCGCCCTGCTCTTCAACCTCACCGCCGACTTGGGTTACGAGATCCTCGCCCAGCTCGCCCGCTACGTCTTCGTCGTGCTGCTGGCCCTGGCATTGCATCAGCTAGTCGTCTACTCGCTCGCGGTGCGCCTGCTGGGCGGCATGAGCCCGGTGGTCTTCTTCCGCGGCATTCAGGAGGCGATGGTCACCGCCTTCTCGACCTCGTCCAGCAACGCCACCCTGCCCACGGCCCTGCGGGTGGCGGAGGAGGAGCTGCGGCTCCCCCCCGCCGTCAGCCGCTTCGTGCTCACCGTCGGCGCCACCATGAACCAGAACGGCACCGCCCTTTTCGAGGGGGTGACCGTCCTCTTCCTGGCGCAGTTCTACGGCATCGACTTGACGCTCGCGCAGCAGGCGACGGTGGTGGTGATCTGCATCCTGGGGGGGGTCGGCACCGCCGGCGTCCCCTCCGGCTCGATCCCGGTGGTCGCCATGATCCTCGGTTTGGTCGGCATTCCCGTCGAAGGGATCGGCCTGATCCTGGGCGTCGATCGCTTCCTGGACATGTGCCGGACGGTCCTCAACGTCAGCGGCGATCTGGCGGCGGCGGTCGTGGTGTCTAAAGGAGAGAGGCGGGCGCCCGCTTTGCAAGAGGCGCCGGCTTGACAGGAGCCCTATGAGCGTTAGACTCGCGCTCCCCAAGTACCTGCCCGCGGAGCCTGGGAACGCGAACTCGCGAACTGCGGTCGGCCCATCTCGCTCTGAGAGAGGTGACAATGCATAGAACGAAGGTCGTCTTCGCCGTAGCGCTCCTCGCGGCGCCGCTGCTGGCGGGCTGCAACAAGGTGCAGGCGCGCGTCGAGCTCAAGCAGGGTAACGCCTTCTACCAGCAGGAGGAGTACCGGCAGGCCCTGCAGAAGTTCCAGAAGGGCCTCGAGCTCGACCCCGGCGCCACCTTCGCCTGGCGCTCGGTGGGGCTGACCGCCCTCGCCCTCTTCCGCCCCGGCGACCCGAGCCCGGAGAACATGCAGTACGCCGAGACGGCGATCGAGGGCTTCAAGAAGTATCTCGAGGAATACCCCGACAACGAGAAGGTCCGGGAGTACCTCCTCACCACCCTGGTCCAGACCAAGCGCTTCGACGAGGCGCTCGGGTACCTGCGCGAGCGCGGCGATCCCAACGACCCCGACATCATCCGCGCCCAGGTCAACATCCTGATCCAGGCCGGCCGTTACGACGAAGCCTGGCAGCTGGCGCAGCGGATGACCGGCCCCAACCAGGCCGAGGTGCTCTATTCGGTCGGCGTCTCGACCTGGGACCAGGCGTACCGCAACCCCAACCTCAACTACGAGCAGCGCGGCAAGATGGTGGATACCGGCCTCGAGGCTCTGAGGCGGGCGCTCGAAGTCAGGCCCGACTACTTCGAGGCCATGGCCTACTACAACCTGATGTTCCGCGAGAAGGCCAAGCTGGAGATGGACGGCACGAAGCGGCTGGAGTACCTGGCTCGAGCCGACGACTGGATGAAGAAGGCGCTCGACCTGCGCAAGAAGCAGCAGGAGGCCGAGAAGAAGGCGGCCAAGAAGGCCGCCGAGGAAGAGGCCACCAACCAGGGCACATAGGCGGGAGCGAACATGTTCGAGAACTCGTTGCTCACCCTGTCGGAGAAGACCCACAAGCGGTCGCGGCTGGTCTTCATCTTGCCGGTCGCGCTCCTCATCCACCTCTTCGTCGGCGCCGCCTTCCTGCTCGCCAGCTACTGGCAGGTGGAGGAGGTCCCCGAGCCGCCGATCAACGTCCTCTTCGTCACCTCGGCGCCGCCGCCGCCGCCTCCTCCTCCGCCGCCCCCGCCCCCCCCGCCGGCCGCGGACACGCCGAAGCCGGAGGTGCCGAAGGAGGTGCCGAAGATCATCCCCACCGAGCCGGTGCAGCCGGTGGAGGTGCCGGAGGAGATCCCCGAGCCGACCTCCGAGCCGGTCAGCGAGAACCTGGTCGGCGTGCCCGGCGGCGTGCCGGGAGGCATGCCCGGCGGCGTCCTGGGCGGCGTTCCCGGCGGCGTCCCGGGTGGCGTGCTGGGCGGCGTCCCCGGCGGGATCACGACCGACGAGCCGCTGCGGGTGGGCGGCGCGGTCACCCGGCCGGAGAAGATCTCGGGCTCCAACCCGGTCTACACCGAGATGGCGCGCAAGGCGCGGCTGACCGGCATCGTCATCATCGAGGCGATCATCGACGAGAGCGGGCGCGTGGTGAACGCGCGCATCCTCAAGGGACTGCCCATGGGTCTGGACCGTGCCGCCCTGGAAGCGGTACAGAACTGGCGTTTCAAGCCGGCGACGCTGCAGGGCCGACCGGTCAAGGTCTATTACACGCTGACCGTCAACTTCCAGGTGCAGTAGCGCCTGGCCAGGTTAACGAAGACCAAAGGAGAAACCATGGATTTCAGTCCCCTGGGTTTGTGGCAACAGATGACGCCGATCGCGCAGGGGGTCGTGGTCGTCTTGCTGCTGATGTCGGTCTGGTCCCTCTACATCTGCGTCGAGCGCTGGATCCTCTACCGCCGGGCGCACAAGCAGTCGCTGGCTTTCGCCCGGCTCGCCACCGAGCACCTGAAGCAGGACCGGCCGCAGGCGGTGATCGAAGCGGCGGACAAGTACCCGCACAGCCACCTGGCGCGCGTCGTCAAGGCCGGTCTGCAGGCCTACCAGTTCGAGAGCCAGAGCAGCCCGCTCTCCGACGTCGAGGTCGTCGAGGCGGCGAGCCGGGCCGTCGAGCGCTCGACCCTGCTCACCACCTCCGACTTCAAGCGCGGCATCGGCGGCCTGGCGACGATCGCCACCACCGCCCCCTTCATCGGCCTCTT
>DASWHY010000137.1:0-6147 GCA_036397955.1 Thermoanaerobaculia bacterium
TCCCGGCTGGCAGCGGGAGCTGGACGAGGATGCCGTCGATCGCGTCGTCGCGGTTGAGTGCCTCGACGGCGGCGAGGAGCTGCGCCTCGCCGGCGTCGGCGGGCAGGCGGACGGTGCGGCTGCGGATCCCCACCTCCGCGGCGGCCTTCTCCTTGGTCTCCACGTAGAGGCGCGAGGCCGGGTCGTCGCCGGCGAGCACGGCCGCGAGCCCCGGCGGGCGGCCGCCGGCGGCGAGCAGCTCGCGAACGCCCGCGGCGACCTCCGCCCGCACCTGCGCGGCGACGGCGCGGCCGTCGAGGAGGCGGGTCATGGCCGCCTTCCCAAATAAAGGCAGACGGTCCCGCCGGCGAGGTCGCGCCAGGAGAGCTCGGCGAAGCCGGCCGCCGCCAAACGGTCCAGGAAATCGCCGCGCTGCGGGAACTCCAGGACGGAAGAAGGCAGGTAGGAATAGGCGGAGCCGCGCGGCGAGAGGAGCCGACCGATCCGCGGGAGAACGCGCCGGAAGTAGAAGAGATACAAGGCCCGCAGCAGGCGGGGACGAGGGACGGCGAACTCCAAGGCGACCAAGCGTCCACCGGGGCGTAGCGCCCTACCCAGCTCCCCCAGCGCCCGGTCGAGATCTGCCACATTGCGCAGCCCGAAGGCGACGGTGGCGCCGTCGAGGCGGCCGGTGGGGAAGGGGAGGGCGAGGGCGTCGGCGGCGAGAGGGGCCGGGCTCCGCTCGTTGCCCTTGCCCGAGCTGGCGAATTTCCGCCGCGCCAGCGCCAGCATCGGTAGGCAAAAGTCGGCCGCCGTCACCGCCAGGCCGTGCCGCCGGAGCGCCAGCGCCTGATCGCCGGTGCCGGCGCAGAGGTCGAGGACGCGGGAGCCCGCCGGCAGCGCCAGCGCCGCCGCCGCCCGTCGCCGCCAGACCACGTCGAGCGAGCCGGAGAGGAGATGGTTCAGCAGGTCGTAGCGCGGCGCCACCCCCGCGAACATGTCGCGGATCGCGGCCCCCGACTTGTCGATCCCGGCGGCGCTCGGCATGGGCGGTTAGTGTACAGGTCGGCGCCTTGACAACCTGCGGGTCAATCCCTAAGATCCTGGTCCTTTGTGCCGCGAGGGAAACCTCGGTCGGTCGAGGCATGCGCGCGCAGGTCGGAGCGGAGACCCAATGAACAGGACGTACAGCCCGAAGCTCGCCGAGATCGAGCACCGCTGGTGGGTCGTGGACGCCGCCGGGGTGCCGCTCGGTCGGCTGGCGACGGTGGTGGCGACGCTGCTCACCGGCAAGCACAAGCCCACCTACGCGCCGCACATCGACACCGGCGACTTCGTGATCGTGCTCAACGCCGAGAAGGCGGTGCTCACCGGCCGCAAGGAAGACGAGAAGGTCTACTACCGGCACAGCGGCTACCCGGGCGGGCTCAAGAAGGAGACCGCCGGCCACCTGCGCCGCCGCCGGCCGGCGCAGCTCATCGAGCGCGCCGTCTGGGGGATGCTCCCCAAGAACAAGCTCGGGCGCCAGCAGCTCCGCAAGCTCAAGGCCTACGCCGGCGGCGAGCACAAGCACCAGGCGCAGCAGCCCACGCCTTACGACCTGGCCGCCGCCTCCTGAGCCGGCCCGCCGCGACGATCGAGGAGACCAGATTGAACGAGGTCCGCTATTACGCCACCGGGCGCCGCAAGACGGCGAACGCCCGCGTCTACCTGCACCCCGGCTCGGGCGCGGTCGAAGTCAACGGCCGCAGCCTCGACGAGTTCTTCCCCAACGAGGTGCTCAAGATGGTCATCAAGCAGCCCCTGCTGTTGACCGAGACGGCCGAGAAGTTCGACATCACCGTCACGGTCGAGGGGGGCGGCAGCGCCGGGCAGGCCGGGGCGATCCGCCACGGCATCTCGCGCGCCTTGCTCGAGTTCAACGGCGAGCTGCGCGACCGGCTGAAGACGGCCGGCCTCCTCACCCGCGACCCGCGGAAGAAGGAGCGCAAGAAGTACGGTCAGAAGGGCGCCCGCGCCCGCTTCCAGTTCAGCAAGCGGTAAGGAGGATCACTTGGCCGAAGTCACCATGAAGGAGCTGCTCGAGGCGGGCGTCCACTTCGGGCATCAGACGCGGCGCTGGAACCCGAAGATGAAGCCTTACATCTTCGGCAAGCGCAACGGCATCTACATCATCGACCTGCAGAAGACCCTCAAGCTGTTCAAGGAGGCGGCGGACTTCGTCTCCGGCCTGGCGGCCGAGGGCAAGCGCCTCCTCTTCGTCGGCACCAAGCGGCAGGCGCACGACGCGGTCGCCGAGGAGGCCCTGCGCTGCGGCGAGTTCTCGGTCACCAACCGCTGGCTGGGCGGGACGCTGACCAACCACGTCACCATCCGCAGCTCGGTCGAGCGCTGGAAGGAGATCGAGGCGCGCCTCGGCGACGAAAAGGGCCAGCTCACCAAGAAGGAGCGGCTGCGTCTCGAGCGCGAGCGCGACAAGATGGTGAAGAACCTCGAGGGCGTGCGCGACATGGAGGAGCTGCCGGACGCGCTCTTCGTCATCGACCCCAAGAAGGAGTACATCGCGGTCTCCGAGGCCAACAAGCTGGGGATCCCGGTCATCGCGCTGGTCGACACCAACTGCGACCCGGAGCTGATCCACTACATCATCCCCAGCAACGACGACGCGATCCGCGCCATCCGTCTCTTCGCTTCGCGCATCGCCGACGCCTACCTCGAAGGGTCGGGGCGGCTCGAGCGGGAGATGATGATCGAGAGCAAGGACATGGGCCCGGGGCCGGCGCTGCGGCCGGCGCCGGCGCTGGGGAGCCCGGCCCCGGCGTAGGGGACGGCAGGCTCGCCCCGCCGCCCGCGGCCCGCGGTTCGGCGGAAGGGAAAGGTCAGTCGAACCTAGGTCGAGCTGACCTTTTCTTTTATCCGCACGCAGCGCTCCAAGGAGAAGAAGGATGCAGATCACGGCTCAGATGGTCAAGGCACTGCGCGAGCGCACCGGCGCCGGCATGATGGACTGCAAGTGGGCCCTCGGCGAGGCCGGGGGGGACATGGAGAAGGCGATCGACCTGCTGCGCAAGAAGGGGCTGGCCGCGGCGGCCAAGAAGGCCGGGCGGGTGGCCGCCGAGGGGGCGGTCGGCTCCTACATCCACGCCGGCGGCAAGATCGGCGTGCTGGTCGAGGTCAACTGCGAGACCGACTTCGTGGCCCGCACCGACCAGTTCCAGGAGCTGGTGCGCGACATCGCCATGCACATCGCCGCGGCCGAGCCGCGCTTCCTCAGCCGCGAGGAGGTCACCCCCGACGACCTCGAGCGGGAGCGGGCGATCTTCCGCGAGCAAGCGCTCGCCTCGGGCAAGCCGGCGGCGGTGGTCGACCGCATCGTCGCGGGGAAGCTCGAGAAGTACTACGCGGAGCACGTGCTCCTCGAGCAGCCGTTCGTCAAGGACCCGGACAAGACCGTGGGCCAGCTCGTCCAGGAGCGGATCGCCAAGATCGGCGAGAACATCGTCGTCCGCCGCTTCGCCCGCTTCCGGCTCGGCGAAGGGATCGAGAAGCGCAAGGACGACTTCGCCCAGGAAGTCCTGGCGGCGGCGCAATGACGGCCGCCGGGGCGCCGCAGCCGGCGCCGCAGCCGGCCTACCGCCGGGTGCTGCTCAAGCTCTCGGGCGAGGCCCTGATGGGGGAGCAGCCCTTCGGCCTCGACGAAGCGGTGGTGGCGGGGATCGCCGACGAGCTGGCGGAGGTGCACGCCCTGGGGGTGCAGCTCGCGGTCGTGGTGGGGGGCGGCAACATCATCCGCGGCCTGGCCGCCAGCCACCGCGGCATCGACCGGGTGACCGGCGACTACATGGGGATGCTGGCGACGGTGATCAACGCCCTGGCGCTCCAGGACGCGATGGAGAAGCGTGGCGTGCCGACCCGCGTGCAGACGGCGATCGAGATCCACGAGGTCGCCGAGCCGTTCATCCGCCGGCGGGCGATCCGCCACCTGGAGAAGGGGCGGGCGGTGATCTTCGCCGCCGGCACCGGCAACCCTTACTTCACCACCGACAGCGCCGCCGCCCTGCGCGCCAACGAGATCCACGCCGAGGTGCTGCTCAAGGCGACGCGGGTGGACGGCCTCTACACCGCCGACCCGCGCCTCGACCCCAAGGCCGAGCTGCTCGGCGAGGTGAGCTACCAGCAGGTGCTGGAGAAGGACCTCAAGTTGATGGACGCCGCGGCCATCAGCCTCTGCCGCGACAACGGGGTGCCGATCGCCATCTTCAACCTGACGCGGCCCGGCAACGTCCGCCGGGTGGTGTGCGGAGAGAAGATCGGCTCGATCGTCCGCGCCTGAAGGAGGGGAGATGAAGACCGTGTTCGCCGAGGTCGAGCGCCACATGAAGTCCGCCCTCGACCACCTCCACAACGATCTCAAGCACCTGCGCGCCGGCCGGGCGTCGCTCGCCTTGCTCGACGGCATCGTCGTCGACTACTACGGCACGCCGACGCCGCTCAATCAGCTCGCCAACCTCGCGGTGGCCGACGCCACGATGCTCGTCGTCCAGCCCTACGACCCGAGCCAGATCGCGGCGATCGAGCGGGCGATTCGCAAATCGGACCTGGGGCTCAACCCCTCGAACGACGGCAAGGTCCTGCGCATCCCGGTGCCGTCGCTGACCGAGGAGCGGCGCAAGGAGATCGTGCGCCGCGCCCACGAGCTCGCCGAGGCGGCCCGCAACGGCGTGCGCCAGGCGCGGCGGGAGGGGAACGAGAGGCTCAAGAAGATGGAGAAGGACCACGAGCTCGGGCAGGACGACGAGCGGCGCGGCCTCGACGAAGTGCAGAAGCTCCACGACCACTACATCGCCGAGATCAACGGCGCCCTGCAGAAGAAAGAGCAACAGATCCTGGAGGTGTAGGGCGCTCCTCTACGGTTTCCACCCCGTCCGCGAAGCCCTCCGCCACCGGCCGCACGAGGTCGTGCGGGTGCTGGTGGCCGGCGGGCGCGGCGGCCGGCGGCGGGACGAGATCGAGGAGCTCTGCCGCCGCCACCGCGTGGCGCTCGAGGTGCTCCCCGAGCGGGCGCTCGCCGCCCTCGCCGGCCCCGCCCACAACGGCTTCGCCGCCGAGGTGCGGGAGGGCGCTGGGGACGTGGCCGGCGCCGATCCCGACCTCCTGGTGCTGGTCGAGGACGTCCAGGACCCGCGCAACCTCGGCGCCCTGCTGCGAGTGTGCGAAGGTGCGGGGGTGGGGCGGGTGCTGGTGCGCGACCGCGGCTCGGCGCCGCTGACGCCGGCGGTGGTCAAGGCCGCGGCCGGCGCCGCCGAGTGGCTGGCGGTCGAGCGGATCGTCAACCCGGCGCAGAGCCTGGAGCGGCTCAAGGAGCAGGGCTTCTGGGTCTACGGCGCCGCCGAGGGGGGCGAAGCGCCCTGGAATGTTGACCTTACGGGGAAGGTTGTAGTGTGCCTGGGGGGCGAGGAGAAGGGGCTGCGGGCGCGCACCCGCCAGCTCTGCGACCGGCTGATCGGGCTGCCGATGCGCGGCCGGGTCGAATCGCTCAACCTCGCCACCGCCGCGGCGGCGCTCCTCTACGAGGCCGTGCGGCAGCGCACGGTTGCCGGTGGCGGAGGCAGGGGTTAGACTTCCGCGGCTCCGGGGAGCCCCTGCCGGCATAGCTCAGCGGTAGAGCAACTGTCTTGTAAACAGTAGGTCCCCGGTTCGATTCCGGGTGCCGGCTCCAGGTCCGGTCGCATGGTTCTTTCTCTCGGAGGCGTGGCCGAGCGGTCAATGGCAGCAGACTGTAAATCTGCCGGGCAAAGCCCTACGGTGGTTCAAATCCATCCGCCTCCACCATTCCCTTCGCTCTACGCGGGAGTAACTCAGGGGTAGAGTCGCAGCCTTCCAAGCTGCTGGTCGCGGGTTCGAATCCCGTCTCCCGCTCCATCATTCCTCGCTTCGCTCGTCATGCTGGACGGAAGACGGTCTTCGGTGGCCGGTCCGCTCGCTTCGCTCGCGGACGGCGGAGCGAATCCCTGCTTCCGCTCGCCGACGCTCGCGGACGGCGGAGCGAATCCCGGCGCAGGCCCCGCTCGCTTCGCTCGCGGGGAATCCTCAACTTCTTTTGGACACTAGGGCTATGGCGCGTAGGGGGCCGCCGGAGCCGCTGGCGATCTTCATCGGTAGGGCGAT
>DASWHY010000138.1:0-13883 GCA_036397955.1 Thermoanaerobaculia bacterium
CAGGCGAGGGCGGTGACGCCCAGGTAGGCGCCGAGGTGGCCCAAGCCGGGGCCGTCGAAGATGAAGCGGCGGGCGGCGGCGCCGTCGTAGCCCGCGTAGGCGAGGAAGAACGAGGCGGCGGTGGCGGCGCCGAAGACGCTCAGGGTGACGACCAGGCCGGTCAGGTACTTGGCGGCGGCCAGCAGCTCGCGCCGGACCGGAGCCAGGAAGTAGAAGTGCAGGCTGCGGTCCAGGAGCTCGCGCCGGATCAGGTTGCCGAAGACCAGGACGCAGCCGAAGAAGAGGACCAGCCGCATGATGAAGGCCTGATACAGGCCGGCGAAGTGCCAGGCCACCTCGCCGACGTTCGCCGGGTCGTCGGGGGAGTTGAAGAGGGCGTGCAGGGCGAAGATCGCGACCGGCATCGCGGCCAGCAGGACCACCCCCAGCACACGCCGGCCGCGGAATCCCTTCTTGAGCTCCAGGCGCACGGCCGCCGCGAGCTGCCGCCGCCAGAGGCCCCAGGAGGGGGCGGGGAGGGGCGGCACCGCCGCCACCGCCAGGGCCGAGGCCCGTTCGAGCACGCTCATCGCTGGACTCCTCCCTCGCCGCCGATCAGGTAGTGGTAGACGGCCAGCACGTCGCTGTCGGCCGGCGCGACCGACTCGACCCGCACCCCCTCCTCGAGCACCACGCGGTTCAGGAGCAGGTAGAAGCGGTCGGCGTCGCGCGTGCGCACCAGGAGGACGCCGCGCTCGAGCTTGGCCTCGACGACATGGTCGGCCAGGAAGAGACGCGAGGCGAGGAGCTGCGGCCGGTCGCAGAGGACGGCCACCTGCACCGGGTGCTCCTCCATCTCGTCGCGCACCCCCTCGATCTCCCCCTCGGCCACGACGTAGCCGCCGTTGAGGAGCACCACCTGGTCGGAGATGCGGTCCACCTCGTGGAGGATGTGGGTCGAAACGACGACGTGGAGGCCCGCCGCCGCCAGGTCGCGGAAGAGGACCGTCATCTCGGCGCGCGCCATCGGGTCGAGGCCGTTGAGCGGCTCGTCGAGGATGAGCACCGACGGCCGGTGCGCCATCGCCTGCGCCAGCTTGATGCGCTGCCGCATCCCCTTGCTGTAGCCCGCCACCTTGCGCCCGGCGGCGTCGGCCAGCCCGACCCGCTCGATCGCCGCCCAGGCCAGCGTCTCGGCGTCGGCGCGGGGGTAGCCGTGGACCCGCAGGTAGGAGGCGACGAGCTCGAAGCCGGTCAGCCCCGGCGGGAAGGCGTCGTGCTGGGTGGCGTAGCCGATGGTGCGGAACATCTCCTCCGGCCGCTCGGGGACGAGCCCGAGGACGCTCACCCGCCCGCGCGTCGGGCGCAGCAGGCCGGCCATCAGGTTCATCAGCGTGGTCTTGCCCGAGCCGTTCGGTCCGACCAGGCTGGTGATGCCGGGAGGGATCGCCAGGTTGACGCGGTTGATCCCCAAGACCTCGCCGTAGAACTTGGAGACCTCGTCGAAGAGGATGCGGCGCGAGGCTGCGGCGGCGACGGCGCCCGCGGTGTCGGCGGCGATGCCCGCGGTGTCGGGGAGCACGGTGGTCACGTCGGCGACGCTCACCGTACCACCTCGTAGGCCCGGATGCGGCGGGCGAGGAGCACCAGCGCCACGCCGCACGCCGCGGCCAGCGCCACCCAGGCCGGGCCCGGCGCGAGACGCGTTCCGAGGTCGATGCCGAAGAGGCCGGCCCAGACCGAGCGGATCAGCTCGCCCAGGTTGAGCAGGCTCCCCCAGGAGGTGTCGAGGCTCTCGTTGATCGCCGCGCCGAAGCCGGCGAGGACGAAGAAGACGACCAGGAGCACGATCCGCGCGACCGGCTTCCACTTGACGCAGGCCGAGACCGCGAGCGCGATGAGCGAGAGCACCAGGATCCACGCCCACGAGCCGGCGAAGATCGCCCAGCCGACGCGAGCGTTCGCCGCCAGCCAGCCGTCCTCGAGCGAGGCCTGGAGGGTGAAGAGCAGGAGGAGCGGCGCCCAGGTGATCGCGGAGAGCAGCAGCGCCAGGACCGAGAGCTTCCCGAGCACGTACTCGCGCCGCGTGAACGGGCGCGAGAGGTAGAGCGGCAGGGCGCCGTTGCGCAGGTCGGGGGCGACCAGGGCCGGGCCGACGAAGAGTGCGAGCAGGAAGCACATCGTCGCCTCGATCCCCATCAGGTTGAAGAAGAAGGAGCCGTCGATCGACAGGATCTGCGCCGCGGAGAGGTCCAGGAACGCGAGCGCCGAGGTGTTGTGGCGCAGGTAGATGAGCACCGCGCCGGCGACGTGCGGGATGAAGCAGACGACGAGGAAGGCCAAGAAGAGCTTCGAGCGGAAGACCTCCTCGTAGGCGTAACGCGGCAGCACCAGGAAGCGGCGCCGCTCGGGGGTGAAGCCGCCGGCGTAGGGGCGGTAGGTGCGCTCGTAGACCGCCATGTCAGTTCTCCACCTCGTTCTCCATCGCCTTGAGAAAAATATCTTCGAGCGAATCGCGCCGGTGGCTGAGGCGGCGGATCTGCACGCCGCGCGCGTCGGCGAGACGGTAGAGGTCGGCCACCTCGATGCCGTCGGGGAGCACGAGCTTCAGCCGCTGGCGGCCGAGGGCGCCGGTCGCCGCCGCCTCGCAGCCCAGCTCCGAGGCCGCCGCGGCGAAATCGGCGTCGTCGCCGCGCAGCTCGAGCTCGAGGAAGCGGCGGTTGGCGCGCCGCTCGGCCTCGAGGTCGCAGGAGACGGCCACCCGCCCGGCCTTGAGCACCAGCACCTCGTCGCAGCACTCCTCGACGTCGCGCAGGAGATGCGAGGAGAGGACGATCTGGATCTTCCCCTGGTCGCGGATCTCCTTGACCAGCTTCAGCATCCGCTCGCGCGCCGGCGGGTCGAGGGCATTCGTCGGCTCGTCGAGCAGCAGCAGGCGCGGGCCGTGGACGAGGGCCTGCGCCAGCTTGGCGAGCTGGCGCATCCCCTGCGAGTAGCTCTCGGTCTTGCGGTAGCGCGCCTCGCCCAGGCCGACGTAGAAGAGCGCCTCGTGCGCCCGCTCCAGCGCCTGCGACGGCGGCAGCCCGGAGAGCTCGGCCATCAGCCGCACGAAGCGGACGCCGGAGAGGCCGGCGATGAAGGAGTCGTTCTCCGGCATGTAGCCGATGAGGCGGCGGATCTCCCGCCCCTCGCTCTGGATGTCGCGGCCGAAGATGCGGGCGGTGCCCCGGCTCGGCTTGTGGAAGCCGAGCAGGGTGTGGAGGAGCGTCGTCTTGCCGGCGCCGTTCGGTCCGAGCAGACCGATGCAGCGGCCGGAGAAGCTGCCGGAGAGGCCGAGGAGGACCGGACGGCCGCCGAGGGCCACCTCCAGCCCGTCCAGCGCCAGGACGGGGGAGGTGGCCCGGACATCGGCCGCCGGAGCGGCGAGCGGCTCGGCGACCACCTAGCGGGCCTCGGCCTCTGCCTCGGCGGCGGCCGCCTGGTCCGCCGCGCCGTTCATCATCCCGAACAGGCCGCCGAAGCCGGCCAGCGCGTTCAGGTTGAGCCCGAGCGGCGAGGGGCGGCTGGAGCTGGCGAAGAGGATGCGGTCCTCCTCGCCGTAGGCGTAGGCCAGGGTCGGCCGCAGGCGGCCGATGAAGCCCGCCACCGTCGCCGGATCCTTGTCCGCGCCGCCGGCCATGGCGGGCAGCCGGTCGGCCACCGGCCCGAGCGCCGGCCCCAGGTTGTGGAACACCAGCGCCGAGAAGTTGACCTCGACGTCCGCGGGCAGCAGCTCGCGGAAGGCCGCGCTCGTCACCAGGGTCGTCCCCGAGTCGCGGAGCAGCAGCGCCCGCTCGACGAGCGCTCGGCTCGGGCCGGCCACGAGATACCCGTCGAGGAAGGTGTAGTGGACCTCGAAGGGCGAGCTCTGCTCCGTGCAGCGCAGCGTGTACCAGGTGCGACCGCCCGCCACCTCCTCGGTGAGCGTCACCCCGGGATGCCCGTCGCGCCCTGCCATCTCGGCGGCGAAGCGCTTGAGCGTGGCCTGGAGGCGCGCCGGGTCGTAGACCTCGGCGATCAGCTTCCACGACGGCTTGGGCAGCAGCGGGCCGTCCACCGCGAAGGCCACTTCGCCGCCGAGCGGCGCGGCCAGGTCCTCGCGCAGGTCGAGCCCGTGCTCGCTCTTGAGCTGGGCGAGCGACTCCCGCATCTCGGGGATGGCGGCGAGCATCTCGTCGAGCATCGCCGTCGGGTCCTTGACCACGAAGGCGGCGGCGAGCGTCGCCTCGGGCGAGATGAAGCCGAGGCTCCCCATCGGCCCCGGAGCGGCAAGCCAGGAGGCGACGCCGCGCCGCGGGCGGTCGAAGGAGAGGGCGGCCATCGTCTGGCCGCCGGCCGCGGTCTCGCGGTGGTCGATGACGAAGTGCTCGACGTCGAGGATGCCGAGCGCCTCGGCGTGGCGGTCGGCGGCTTCGCCTTGCGCGGCGTCGCCGTGCGGGCCGTGCCCGGAGAGGAGCTTCTTGGCGTCGGCGCCGAAGAGCCAGCCGGCCCCCTCGGCGTAGGCCTCGGCGAGACGGCCGTGGAACTCGCTGCCGGCGAAGGCGCCGCGGCCGCTGCCGGCCGCCGCCGCGACGGCGGCGAGGAGGGCCGGCTCGGGGCTGGCGACGACGAGGTCGTCGCCGATCCAGACCGAAGCCTTACCTTCGGCCGCCGCGGCCGGGTCGTCGACGATCGTCAGGCCGTGCTCGCCGGCCTCATTGGCGCCGCGCGCCATCTCGTCGGCGATCGCGGCGCGCAGGGCGGCGGGGTTCGTGACCTCGGCCAGGGCCACCGGCCCGGCGTCGGTCACCGCCACCGCCACCTCGGGGCCGAGGTGGCGCCCCAGCGTGTCGAGCCGCCCGAGCAGCTCGCGGAAGCGCTCCTCGGTCGCGGGCGAGCGCATCGTCTGCTCCCACCACTGGCGCAGCAGCTCGCTGCCGGCGATCCTCGCGTCGAGGCTGCGCTGCGTCTCGGCCAGGTTGGCGGCGAGGTTCGGCAGCGCCACCCAGATCCGCGTCTCGGCCGGCGCCAGGTCGAGCAGGCGCGTCGAGGTGCGGAGCCCCGGCCAGTCGAGGCGGGCGTCGATCTCGCGGCCGAGCTCGCCCAGCTCGCCGAGCAGGGCGAGGTAGCGGTCGCGGTCGCGGCTCCAGGCGATCTCCTCGGCCAGCGGCACCCGCTCGACGCTGGCGTGGGTGGCGATCTGGTCGCCGGCGTGCAGGACGCTGTCGCTCCGCGCCTGCGCCACGCGCACCTCGCCTTCGATCACGGAGACGCGCGAGCCCTTGGTGCCGGCGTTGACCGAGAAGATCGTGCCGGTGACCGAGACCAGGGCGTCGCCGCTCTCGACGTAGAGGTGACGCGGCCGCTGCTTGGCGGCGCGGACGATGACCTGGCCGCGCGCCAGCTCGATGGTGTTGCCGGAGAGGCCGGCGTCGAGCGCGAGGTTGGCGCGCTCGTTCATCTCGACGAGGGAGCCGTCGGCCAGCCGCAGGAGA
The DNA here is from genome assembly GCA_036397955.1 of Thermoanaerobaculia bacterium. Taxonomy (GTDB): domain Bacteria; phylum Acidobacteriota; class Thermoanaerobaculia; order Multivoradales; family UBA5704; genus DASUNQ01. The sequence continues at coordinate 5,493 of DASWHY010000138.1, forward strand.
GCGGTCGAGCCCTTGGCGGTGCGCAGCTCCTCGCCTTCGCCGACCGGCTCGCCGGCGGCGACCGGCGAAACGCCGGCGCCCTCGAGGCGGAAGAGGTCGCCCTGGACCGAGGCGACGCGCGCCATCTCGGCGCCGCCGGTTAACAGCTCGGCGAGCAGGAAGAAGAGGCCGGCGCCGACGACCAGCGCCAGGGTGGCGGCGAGGGCGAAGGCGACGGGGCGGGAGCGGAACGCTGCGGCCGGGCGCCGCGCGGCGGCCGGCCGGGTGGCGCTCCAGCCGGCGGCGGGAGCGTCGCCGGCGGCAACCCCGCTCTTCGCCTCCTTGAGCGCGCGGCGGCAGGCCAGGCACTCGCGGGTGTGGTCCTCGAGCAGCAGGGCGCGCGCCGGCGCCAGCCCGCCGGCCAGGTAGGCCGGGATCAGGCTCGTGAAGTCGGCGCAGCCCCGGATCGACTCGATCGGGCCGGCGGTGACGGGAATCGCGGCGGCTCGCGCGGCCGGGGCGAACTCGGAACCGCTGGCCAGGCGCTCCCAGACCCGGGCGGCGGCCGCCTCGACCGTCGCCGGCTCGGGGGCCTCGCTCCGGGCCAGGGCGATGGCCCGGTCCAGCGCGGCGTCGTCCATCTTCGGGGTACGGCTCATGACAGAACTCCTTCCATGGGCGCCAGCTCCTTGCGGAGGCGGTGGCGCGCGCGGTGCAGGATCACGGCGATCGACGTCTGCGAGACGCCGAGCAGGCGGGCGATTTCCAGGTTGCTGCGCTCCTCGAAGTAGCGCAGGGTGAAGATCTCGGCGCTCTTCGGGGGCAGGCGGGTCAAGGCGGCGCGCAGTCGCGCGGCGAGCTCGCGCCCGCCGCGGCTCCGCTCCGGGCCGGGGCCGGTCTCCTCGAGCGCGCCTTCGACCTCGGCCAGCGCCACGACGCGCGAGCGCCGGCGCGAACGCAGGAGGTCGAGCGCGGCGTTGACCGCCGCGCGGTGCAGGTAGCTCGAAGCGCTCTCGGAGAGGTCCAGCTCGTCCTCGCGGCGGAGCAGGCGGACGAAGATGGTCTGCAGCACGTCCTCGGCGTCCGCCGGGTCGCCGGTGATGCGGTAGGCGGCGCGGTAGACCGCGCCGTGGTGCTCCTGGAACAGCGCCTCGAGCGGCAACGACGGTCTCCGGGGCGCCGAATCTGAGTGGGCGGCGGCGATCACGGCCGGTGGCCCTCCTTTCGTCTCCATCCCTAGAACGCGCCTCGCGGGGGGTTGTTACAGAGCGCCCAGCAGCTCCTCGAGCAGCCGGTTGACGGCCTCCGGGGCGTCCATCTGCAGCCAGTGGCCGGTGTGGGGGAGCCAGCGGGTGGGGAGGTCGGGGCGGCGCTTGTGGAGGCTGACGGGGAGGTCGTTCAAATCCGAGATGACGGAGAGCTTGGGGCCGGGGTAGGCGTCGAGGGCGGGGAGCGGCGGGTAGGCGAAGGCGGCCTCGATGCTGGCGGGGATCGCCTCCTCGGCGGTGCCGCGGACGTCGGCCAGCACGCGCTCGGCGGCCGCGGGCGGGGCGTGCACGAGGAGCTGGCGGTAGTAGGAGGTCAGCTCCCCGTGCGGGTCGGCGCGCAGCGCGGCGAGGAACGGCTCGAACTCCGCGCGGGGCGTGCCGGTCATGTCGCCGTTGGGATCGACGAGGAGGAGAGCGGCGACACGCTCGGGGTGGCGGCCGGCGTAGTCGATCGCCGCCAGCGCGCCGAGGCTGTGGCCGGCGAGGACGAAGCGGCGGAGGCCGAGCTGGTCAGCGACGGCGGCGACGTCCGCCGCCAGCCCCGCGACCGAGTAGTCGCCGTCCTCGGCCGGCTCGGAGTCGCCGTGGCCGCGCAGGTCGAGCGCGACGGCGCGGCGGCCGGCGCGTCGGAGGTGATCGAGCTGCGCCCGCCACTGGCCGCCGTTCCCCGCCAGGGAGTGGACGAAGAGGACGGCGCCGCCGCGCCCCGCCGCGTCGCCGCCGCCGTCGCGGACGCGCAGGTTGCCGGCCGGACCGGCGATCCAGAAAGTGCGCTCGGCGGGCGGCGCGGTGTCCGGCGGCTCGGCGGGCGAAGGCTCGGGCCCGTCGTCGCCCGCGCCCTCCCACTCGTCCTCCCGCCGCTTGAAGAAGAGCCAGGAGGCGAGGCCGGCGGTCAGGAAGCCGAGGAGGAGCCAGAAGACGCCGCCGCGGGCGCTGCGGCGGCGCGGACGGTCCCGGCGGCGCGGGCGCATGCCGCGATGCTATCGCTACGCGCGGGCGGCGCGAGCGCCAAGCCGGCGGCGGTGGCGGTGTTGACGCGCGAAGGCAGACTGCGCTATCAATCGCGCCCCCGCGCCCCGGCAGGCAACCCGCTCACCATGCACCGACAAACCGCGACGATCGGCCTCGCCCCCGCTGGAAGCCCGCCTGCTAGCTCCGCGGCCGTGGACCGCCTCGGCCGCTGGAGCGCCGCCCTGGCCCTGGGCTGCGCCGTCCACTGCCTGGCGATGCCGCTCGTCCTCACCTTCCTGCCGCTCGCCTCGACCGCGTTCCGTCTCGACCACGGCGTCGAGCGCCTCCTGGTCGGCGCCTCGGCGCTCCTCGGCTCGGCGAGCCTCTGCTGGGGGTTCCGGCGCCACCGCCGGCGCGGCGTGCTGCTTCTCCTGGCCGTGGCGCTGGCGGCGATCGCCGCCGGTCAGCTCGCGGTGCACCAGCCCTGGGAAGCGGCGCTGGTCACCGCCGGCACCGTGGTCCTCGCCGGCGGGCATCTCCTGAATCGCCGCCTCTGCCGCGCCTGCGCCACCTGCCGCTGACGAGCTAGATCCGGACCACGACCTTCCCGAAGTGGGCGCCGGAGGCGAGGTGCTCGAAGGCGGCGCGCGCTTCGGCGAGCGGGAAGACCTGGTCGACGACCGGGCGGAGGCCGTGGTGGGCGATCGCCCGGTTCATCGCCTCGAAGCTGTCGCGGTGGCCGACCAGGAGCCCTTGCACGCGCAGCATGCGCATCTGGATCGCGGTCAGCCGCAGCTCGAGCGCGGCGCCGGCGAGGACGCCGATCAGGCTCAGCGTGCCGCCGGGGCGCAGCGCCTGGAGCGACTGCTCGAAGGTGCCGGCGCCGCCGACCTCGACGACGTGGTCGACGCCGCGGCCGCCGGTCAGCTCCCGCGCCCGCACCCCCCAGGCCGGCACCTCCTTGTAGTTGATCCCCTCCCAGGCGCCGAGCTCGCGGGCGCGGGCGAGCTTGGCGTCGGAGCTGGAGGTGACGACGACGCGCGCGCCCAGGAGGACGCCGAGCTGGAGGGCGAAAATCGAGACGCCGCCGGTGCCCTGGACGAGCACCGTGTCGCCGGCGACGACGCCCCCTGCCGTGACCAGCGCGTTCCAGGCGGTGACGGCGGCGCAGGGGAGGGTGGCGGCCTGCTCGTCGCTCAGATCCCCGGGAATTGCGACGAGCCCCTCCTCGTCGAGGAGCATGAGCTCGGCGAGGGTGCCGTCGAGCGGGCTGCCGAGGGTCGCGCGGAGCCGCTCGCGGGAGGGCTCGCCGGCGAGCCACGCCTGATGGAACGTCGGGCAGACGCGGTCGCCGGGGCGGACGCGGGTGACCCCGTCGCCGACCGCGACGACCACACCGGCGCCGTCCGAGCAGGGAACGATCGGCAGCTTCTGCTTCGGGTTGTACGTGCCGCGGACGAGCAGGAGGTCGCGGTAGTTGAGGGACGCGGCGCGGACCCGCACCACCACCTGCCGCGGCCCGGGCTGCGGCTCCGGCCGCTCGGCGAGGACCAGGTTCTCCAGGCCCCAGGCCCGCAGCTCGACGACCTTCAACCCGCCTCCGCCTTGAGAGCCGCTTGGATCTTGGCGACGAGGTCGCGGGCCGTCGCGTCGTCGAGGCGGCCGGGGGTCCAGCCGATGCCGAGTCCGCGGCCGCCGTGCTTGGGGATGATGTGGAAGTGGACGTGCATCACCGCCTGGTGCGCCGCGGCGCCGTTGTTCTGGAGGACGTTGTAGGCGGTGGCGCCGGTGGCCCGCAGCACCGCGCGGCAGAGGCGCGGCAGCACCCGGCCGAGCGCCGCGGCGGACTCCGCCGAGAGCTGATCGAGCCGCGCCTTGCGCTCCTTCGGAATCACCAGCGTGTGCCCGTCCGCGAGCGGGCCGACATCGAGGAAGGCGAGGACCTTGTCGTCCTCGTAGACGCGATGGCAGGGGATCTCCCCGGCCAGGATCTTGTCGAAGATCGTCGGGACGTGCTCGTCGCTCATGGCGCCCGATTGTAGCGACCGCCGGTGATACCGTCCCGACGAGGTCTGGTCGGGCCTCCGCTTCGTCTATCGCCTCGCAGACCGCTGCCCGGGAACCTTAGGCTCCATCGCGCGTTTCAATCGGCTGGAGGTGCGATGACGGAGCCGATTCTCGCCGCCTTCGGGCCGGGCGACGACGAGCTGATGGCGCGGGCCGGCGGCGGCGACCGGCAGGCCTTCGCCGCCCTCGTCGATCGCTACAAGGACGCTATCGTCAACTACACCACCCGGCTGACCGGCGACCGCGACCGCGCCGAGGACCTGGCGCAGGAGACCTTCCTCCGCCTCTTCCGCGCCGCCCCGCGCTACAGCGAGCAGGGGCAGCTCCGCGCCTTCCTCTACAGCATCGCCACCAACCTCGTGCGCTCCGAAGGGCGGCGCGAGCGGCGGCAGCAGCTCCTCCAACCCTTCCTCCTCCTCGCCGGCCGCGCGGCGGAGCCCGCGTCCACCGCCGCCGGCCTGCTGCGCGACGAGCTGCAGCGGCAGGTAGCCGCGGCGGTCGCCGCGCTCCCCCTGCGCTGGCGCGTGCCGCTCGTGCTGCACGAGATCGAAGGCTGGTCCTACGCCGCCGTCGCGGCGCAGCTCGGCCTGCGCGAGGGGACGGTCAAGTCGCGCATCCACCGCGGGCGCCGGCAGCTCCGGCGCGCGCTCGAGCCCTACTGGAACGGAGGCACCGCATCATGGAAGACGACCGGCTAGAGCGCACCCTGCGCGCGCTGCCGCGCGAGCCTGCGGGAGCGGACTTCACCGCCCGCCTGCTGGCGCGGCTGGACGACCCCGCCCCGCGACGACGGCCGCTCGCGGCCCTGGCGCTGGCGGCCGCCGCCGCGGCGCTGGCCATCGGCATCGCCGCCGGCCCGCTCCGCCCCGGCCGCGGGCGCGAGGCGGAGACGCGGGTCGAAGCGGCCGAGGCCCGGCGCCTGCTCGAGGAGCTGTGGCGCGAGCACCGGGCGCTGGAGAGCGAGATCGCGGCCCTGGCGGAGGCGCCGCCGGTGCTCTACCTCGGCGGCGACGACGAGGTGGACCTGGTGGTGGACCTGAGCCGCGTCCCCGCCGAGGGCGAAGTCCGGCAGACCAGGAACTGAACCGAATTCTAGGAGACGACGCATGAACCGACGAGTTTCCCGATCCCTCACGAGCGCCGCCCTGCTGCTGGCGGTGGCGACGCTTCCCGTCCCGGCCGCCGCCAAGGAGCCGCAACCGCACGTCCGGCGCGTCGCCAAGCCCGGCAGCGACAAGGAGGTCCACCGCGACGTCATCGTCGAGCGCCTCGGACCGCACGGCGAGCTGCTGGGCGGGCCGCGCGGCTTCCTCGGCGTCGGCACGCTGCCGCTGACCAAGGAGCTGCGGACCCACTTCGGCGTGCCGGAGGAGAGCGGGGTCCTGGTGGCGAGCGTCGAGGCCGGGAGCCCGGCCGACAAGGCGGGGATCCGCGTCGGCGACGTCCTGACGCGCGTCGACGGCGAGGCCATCGAGGGCCCGCACGATTTGCGCGCGGCGCTCCGCGACGCCGAGGACGGTCAGGCGGCGACGGTGGAGCTCTGGCGCGACGGCAAGGCGCAGACGGTGACGGCGAATCTCGAGCGGCGCGAGCGGGCGGAGCTGGACCTCGCGCCGTTTTTCATCCGCGAGGGGGGGCCGGGGGAGCGGATGATGCTGAAGATCGACCCGGAGAAGATGGGGAGGCTGGGGGAGCAGTTCGAGATGGAGCTCAAGCCTGGGGCGCACCCGGGCCTCCTCCGGCTGCGCAGCCATGAGGCGGAGCTCGAGAAGAGGCTGGCGGAGCTGGAGAAGCGGATCAAGGAGCTGGAGAAGCAGCTGGAAAAATAACCCCCCGGCGTTGCGGGGCGCCCCGGCGGGGAACCGGCGCGCGCTTTGAAGACTGCCGAGGGGGGGGCGCGCGCCTGCGCTTCGCTTTGCGCCTGGATCGGCGGTGGACTGCGGTGGGGGTTGCCTGGCGCTCGCTCAGAGCTTCCCCGCCGGGGCGCCCCGCAACGCCTTCCCCCCACCCTGCAATTCGTAGCGCCCGGCCTACGTGCCGGGCGTTTTAGAACGCTAGGAGCTCGCGGGCTGCGGCCAGGACTTTGTCGCGGTCGGGGATTAGCGCCTTCTCCAGGTTCTTGGCGTAGGGGACGGGGCGGTCGGGGTAGGCGAGGCGGCGGACGGGGGCGTCTAGCCAGGGGAACGCGGCGTCGGCGATGCGGGCGGCGACTTCCGCTCCGAAGCCGCCGGTGAGCTGCGCTTCGTGGACGATCAGGGCGCGGCCGGTTTTCTTGACCGAGGCGTGGACGGTTTCCTCGTCGTAGGGGACGAGGGTGCGCAGGTCGACGACCTCGGCTTCGACGCCTTCCTTGGCCAGCTCGGCCGCGGCTTCGAGGCAGGTCCAGGTGGAGGCGCCATAGCCGACGAGGGTGAGGTCGCGGCCGGGGCGCGCCACCCGCGCCTCGCCGAGGCGCCCCGCCTCCAGCCCTTCCGGCAGCGCCTCCTTGATGCGGCGGTAGAGGAACTTGTGCTCGAAGACCATGACCGGGTTGGGGTCGCGGATCGCGGCCTTGAGCAGCGCCTTGGCGTCGGCGGCGGTGGCCGGGCAGACGACCTTGATCCCCGCCGTGTGCGCGAACCACCCTTCCGGGTTCTGCGAGTGGAAGGGTCCGGCGCCGACGCCGCCGCCGGTCGGCAGGCGGACGACGATCGGGCAGGGCACCTGCCAGCGGTAGTAAAGCTTGGCGGCGACGTTGACGAGCTGGTTGAAGCCACAGGTGATGAAGTCGCCGAACTGCATCTCGACGACGGGGCGGTAGCCGAGAAGCGCGGCGCCGGCGGCGATGCCGATCGTGCCGCTCTCGGCGATCGGGGTGTCGAAGACGCGGCGCGGCCAGCGGGCGTGGAGGCCCTTGGTGGTGCGGAAGGCGCCCTCGAAGGCGCCGATGTCCTGGCCCAGGAGGACGACCGACTCGTCGCGCTCCATCTCCTCGAGGAGCGCCTGGTTGATGGCATCGACGTAGGTCGTTGTCTCGGAAGCGGGCTTACCGCCCGCGCGCGGGTCCGCGGCAGCCGGTTCCTCCGCCGCCGGCGCGAAGACCGGCCGGAAGGCGACCGCGGCGTCCGGCGGCGGCGCCTCCAGCGCGCGGCCGATCGCGCCCTCGACCAGCTCGGCGATGCGCGCGTCGAGCCGCTCGCGCGTCGCGGCGTCGAGGACGCCGTCCTCTTCGAGCCGCCGGCGGTAGGTGGGGACCGGGTCGGCCTCGCGGTAGGCGGCCAGCTCGCCGGCGGGCACCACCTTGAGCGAGTCGTCCCCTTCGCTGTGGCCGCGCATCCGTCCCTGCATCGCTTCGAGGAGCGTCGGCCCCTCGCCGGCGCGGCCGCGCGCCACCGCCCGCCCGAGCGCCTCGGCCATCGCGTCGGGGTCGTTGCCGTCCACCGTCTCGGCGGCGATGCCGTAGCCGGGGCCGCGCTCGCTGAGCTGGCGGCAGGCGAACTGGAGGGAGGTCGGGGTCGAGAAGGCGTAGCGGTTGTTCTCGACGACGAGGACCAGCGGCAGCTTCCAGACCGCCGCCATGTTGAGCCCCTCGTGGAAGTCGCCGGTCGAGGTGCCGCCGTCGCCGATGAAGTTGATCGCCACGCGGTCGCTCTCGCGCTGGCGGAAGGCGAAGGCGCAGCCGGCGGCGACCGGGATCATCGAGCCCAGGTGGCTGATCATCCCGACGTGCAGGATGCCGTGCTCCGGCGCCAGGTAGCCGTAGTGGAACGACCGCTCGACACCCTGCGAGAAGCCGTCGGCCTTGCCGAGGAGCTGGCAGGCCAGCCGGTAGAGGAGCGGCTCGGGATCGGGGCGGCGGCCGTCCGGCGCGCCGAAGCCGAGCCCCGGGAAAGCGCGCGCCGGGTCGAGGTAGACGGCGAGGATGGCGCCGAGGTCGCGGTGGAGCGTGCAGAGCGCGTCGCCGGCTTCGAGCGCCAGCCCCGCCGGCACCGTCGTCGCCTCCGCCCCCACCTCGCTGTACCACTTCGATACCCGCCCGGTCAGCAGCAGCGCCTCGAACCGCGAATCGAAGTCCCGCGCCAGCTTCATGAAGGCGTAGCGCAGCAGGCGGGCCTGCCGCTCGGCGAGGGCGGCGGGCGCCGTCGCC